>CALISV010000036.1 GCA_938041615.1 uncultured Campylobacter sp.
TACCGCGGTGCAAAGTGAGGTTTTTGAGTATTTTTTAAACGGAGGCGATGCGCAGCTGCTCGTCTGCGAGGATGACAAGGAGGCCATCGCGGCTCTTAGCGCGGCGGAATTTGCCGGGCTTAAGGTATTTAGACTGCCTGATTTTAGGGCGCAAGAGGGCGATGATCTGCGTAGCTTTAGCGCAGAGCTTTTTGAGCTCTCCTCCGAGTTATCTAAATTTTACGAATTTGAGGGCAAAAAAGTTCTTATAAGCCCCATTTGTACAGTGTTAAACAAACTTCCGGGCAAAAAACATCTACAAAAGCTCACTCTAAATTTCGGCGACAAAATCGACCCAAAAGAGTTAGCCCAAAAACTACTGCGCTTTGGCTACGAGGCGGTCGATATCGTGGAGAGCGAGGGCGAGTTTTGCGTTCGCGGCGAGATCATCGACGTTTTTTGCGTCGGCGCGCAGGAGCCAAACCGCATTTTGCTATTTGACGACGAGATAGAGAGTATCAGGCACTACAGCACGCAAACGCAAATTTCAAACAAAACCGAGCTAAAAAGCGTTGAAATTTCGCCTTTTATCGCGGCTCTGGGCGAAGCCGAGTTTGAAAAAACCTCCGAAAAAATAAAAGATATGCAAACGGACGCGCTAATCAGCGACCTAAAGACGCTCGGATTTTGGGCGATAGATGGATTTATAGACTATACGCGCGAATTTAAAACGGTCTTAACGAAAAAATTTGACGGTTTTGAGCGGGATCTAGGCGAGGTGGAAAATTTGCCCGTACTGCCCGCAGCTAAAGTTTATAAAGAGTTAAGCGTAACTCCAAACGCCGATTTTTTCGAGCTAAATAAAAATAAAAAAATCAAGGTTTTAGCGCGCAACGTTGGTCTTTTTAACGCATTAAATTTAAGCGAATATCAAAACGTAGAGTTCGTGCAAACCGAAGCGGCGTTAAATTTGGTTTCACCAAGCGAAATCATCGTCTCGCTAAACAAATTTGAAAAGAAAAAGCGCGCCAAAAAGCCAAGCCTAGTGATCGACGAGCTAAAGGCCGGCGACTACGTCGTACACGAGGAGTACGGCATCGGCAAATTTACGGGGCTTGAAAAGCTAACCGTGCTAGGCAGGACGCGCGAGTTTGTCGTGATCGTTTATCAAAACGAGGACAAGCTGCTTTTGCCCGTCGAGCATTTAAATTTGATCGACAGATACGTCGCAAGTAGCGGTAGTATCGCGGTTTTAGACCGCCTAGGCAAGGCAAATTTCGCCAAGATAAAAGAAAAAGTTAGAGCCAAGCTTTTTGTCATCGCGTCAAAGATTATTTCACTAGCTGCCCAGCGCGAGCTAATCCGCGGCGAAATCATCGAAAAAGACGATGCGGAGTATCTAAATTTCTTGCAAAACGCGGGCTTTGCCTACACGAGAGATCAGGAGCGCGCCTCAAGCGACATCGCAAACGACCTAAAAAGCGGCAAGGTGATGGATAGGCTGCTTAGCGGCGACGTGGGATTCGGTAAAACGGAAGTTGCGATGAACGCGATATTTAAGTGCGTAAAATCGGGCTTTCAAGCGCTATTTTTCGTGCCGACGACGCTTCTTAGCTCGCAGCATTTTAAAAGCCTAAAAGAGCGGCTGGGCAAATTTGACGTTAGCGTCTTTAAGCTTGACCGCTTCACGAGCGCAAAGGAAAAAGCGGCCGCGGTAAAGGCGCTGGAGGCAGGGCAGCCTTGCGTTTGCGTGGGTACGCACTCGCTTTTATCGGTAAAGCCATCAAATTTAGGCCTCATCATCATCGATGAGGAGCATAAATTCGGCGTCAAGCAAAAGGAAAAACTAAAAGAGATTTCAAGCGCCTCGCACGTGCTATCTATGAGCGCGACTCCGATACCGCGTAGCCTAAATATGGCGCTTTCAAGCGTCAAAGGCTACTCGGTGCTACAAACTCCGCCAAGCTCGCGCCTAGACGTGCGAACCAGCGTGCGCGAGTGGGACGAAAAGGCGGTAAAAGAAGCCATCATGCGCGAACTGCGCCGCGGCGGGCAAATTTTTTATATCCACAACCACATCGCCACGATGCCTCAGGCAAAAAAGCAAATTTTGGACATCATGCCAAATTTACGCATCCTCATGCTGCACTCCAAGATCGACGCCAAAACGACCGAAGAGGAGATGATGAAGTTTGAAAACGGCGAATACGACGTGCTGCTAAGCACTAGCATCGTAGAAAGTGGCATCCATCTGCCAAACGTAAATACCATCATCATCGAGGGTGCGAATAAATTCGGTATCGCAGACCTGCATCAGCTGCGCGGACGCGTCGGCAGGAGCGACAAGCAGGCGTATTGCTACTTCCTGGTCGAAGACAAAAACGCCCTAAGCGAGGACGCGCTAAAACGCCTAGTCGCGCTTGAGAGTAATTCGTTTTTGGGCTCGGGCAGCGTGCTGGCGTATCACGATCTAGAAATCAGAGGCGGCGGCAACCTCGTCGGCGAAGCCCAAAGCGGCCATATCGAGGCGATCGGCTACTCGCTCTATATCAAGATGCTAGAAGAAGAGATAAATAAACTATTAAATAAAGAGAGCTTTGGGAGTGCGAAAATCGACCTGAAGCTTAGCATAAACGCGTTTTTAAACTCGGAGTTTATCGGAGAGGACAGGCTGCGCTTGGAGCTATATAGACGGCTTAGCAAGTGTAAAGAGGTCGCCGAGGTTTATGAGATAGAGGGCGAGATCGAGGATAGATTCGGTAAGCCCGACAACTACACCAAGCAGTTTTTAAGCCTCATTATAATTAAAATTTTAGCGATAAAAACGGGCTTTAAAGCCATCTCAAACGCCGAGCAAAATATCGTGCTAACCACGCAAAACGGCGAACAAACCAGACTAAGATCAAAGAGCAAAGACGATGACGACGTGATAGAGGAGATCTTGATCTATCTTAGAAAACTAAATAAAGGACGGGCGGAAAAATGATAGACTGGAACACGACTGCCGCAGCGATTTATCGGCGCAAATTCGGCGCTTTAAAGGGCGTAACGGACGTTGATTTTACGCAGCTTGAGGGGCTTGTCGGGATCGAAAAACAAAAAGAAGAGCTCGTAGAAAATACGCGCAAATTTTTAGAATGCGAGGGTGCTAATCACGCGATACTCTGGGGCGCGCGCGGCTGCGGTAAAAGCAGTCTGGTTAAAGCCGTTTTTACTAAATTTTACCCGGAGGGCTTGCGGCTAATCGAGCTAAAAAACGACGAGCTTGAGATGATACCCGAGATCATTTACGAGATCAGGGATAGCAGCTTTAAATTTATCATTTTTTGCGACGATCTTAGCTTCGAGGCAGGGGATAGGAGCTATAAATTTTTAAAACCTGTGCTTGAGGGCTCGATCGAAAAGGCGCCTAAAAACGTGCTAGTCTACGCCACCTCAAACCGCCGCCACCTGATCAGCGAGCTAAAAAGCGACAATGAAGGCGCAAAGGTCGGCGAGACGGAGCTACACTATAGCGACGCGGTCGAGGAAAAGATCGCGCTTAGCGATAGATTCGGGCTTTGGCTCAGCTTTTATCAGGGTAGTTTTGCGGACTATCTAAAGATAGTGGATTTTTATTTTAAAGATTTCGTGGGCGATAGAGCGATGCTGTACGAGCTGGCTAAGCAATACGCCCAGCTTCGCGCTAGCCGCTCGGGACGCACCGCGAGGCAGTTTTATCTAAGCTATAAAGATAAAATTTGATGGCAAATTTAACTAGAGTGGGTTTTGTGGGCGACATTGTCGGACGCGCCGGACGAAGCGCGGTTATACAAAATTTGCCCAAATTTAAGCGAGAATTCGAGCTTGACTTTATCGTCGCAAACGCCGAAAACGCGAGCGGAGGCTTTGGCCTAACCGCAACCAACGCGCATGATCTGCTTGGTTGCGGCATCGACGCGATCACGGGCGGAAATCACAGCTTTGATAAAAAAGACGTAGTCGCGCTGATGGACGCTCTGCCTATCATCCGCCCTTACAACCACTTCGCGGGAACTGCGGGGCGCGGCGCGATAAATTTGAGCAAAGAGGGCAAGAGTCTAAGCGTGGTAAATTTGATGGGGCACTACGGCTTGCCGCATACGAATAACGCCTTTTTAGAAGCCGAGCGTGCGCTAGAGGAGTGCGAGAGCGAAAACATCCTCATAGACTTTCACGCCGAGGCCACGAGCGAGAAAAATGCCTTTTTTAGGCTATTTTGCGGGCGAGTGGGAGCCATAGCCGGCACCCACACGCACGTGGGCACCGATGATTTGCAAATAGCTTGCGGCACCGCATACGTGAGCGACGTCGGGCTTAGCGGGGCATTTGACGGCGTCATCGGCATGGACGCTGAAGCGCCGGTGAAGAGCTTTTTAACGGGGCTCAAGCACTCGTTTAAGGTAAATGAAAAATGCAGGCGAATCTTTCAAATGGTCGTGTTTGAATTTGACGGCGGGCGCTGCACGGATGCCTTTAAGGTCCGCGTGATAGACGGAGTTAGCGAGCCTTTGGTGCAGCGCGCGGTTAAATTTGCATAAACGAGCGCAAATTTGAGCCGCGCAAGGCTAGCGACGGCTTTTACTCAAATTTAAGCGCGGTAGCGTTTTGGACGATAAATTTGAGCAAGAGCCGCACGCTAAATTTGCTAATAAACAAAGAAAAAAGGAAAAACGATGGATAGCACGCAGCTTTTTTTGGCGCTAAAAAACGCGGGCGTAAGAGCTGACGAGGATGGCCCTCTTTGGTGGCCCGGAGCCGGCACCTTTGAGGTCGTGGTCGGCGCCGTTTTGATACAAAATACCAACTGGAAAAACGCAGACAAAGCGCTAAATAATCTAAAAAACGCAAATTTGATGAGCGTGGAGGGCATCGTAAAAACGCCAGCGGCCGAGCTAGCTCTGCTAATAAAACCTAGCGGCTTTTACAACACCAAGGCAAAACGCCTAAAAACGCTTTGCGAGGCGATTTTTAAAAAATTCGGCGATTTTGAAAATTTCAAAGAAAACGTTAGCCGTGAGTGGCTGCTTGGCGTCAAAGGCATCGGTGCGGAGACCTGCGACGCGGTGCTTTGCTACGCGTGCGGACGCGACGTGATGGTCGTAGATAGCTACGCTTTGCGGATTTTGAGCTTTTTGGGATACGAGTTTGAAAGCTACGACGAGGCGCAGGAGTGGCTGGGGGCCGTAGATAGCGAGCAGATTTGCAAAGCCTACGGACGCGAGCTAGAGATGAATGAAATTTACGCCAAATTTCACGGCAAGATAGTGGAGTTTTGCAAGGCGCACTTTAACGGAAAGAGGCTAGACGACGCCGGCGAAGAGATACTAAGATCCATAAAATAGGAGCAAAAGATGAAGATAAATTTTATAAATTTACAAGCTCAGTATCAAAAATACAAAAACGAAATCGACGAGCAGATCAAAGAGGTGCTAGATAGCTCGGTCTATATCGGCGGCAAGGTCGGCGAGCTAGAGGAAAATCTGGCTAAATTTAGCGGTGCAAAGCACGCGGTAGCTTGTAGTAGCGGCACGGACGCGCTGCTACTTGCCTTTATGGTGCTTGATATAAAGCCCGGCGACGAGGTTATCACGACGCCTTTTACCTTTATCGCTACGGCCGAGATGATAGCGTTTCTGGGCGCAAAGCCCGTGTTCGTCGATATCGACGAGAAGACGTATAATATCGATCCAAATTTGATCGAAGCAAAGATCACGCCAAAGACCAAGGCTATCGTGCCGGTGTCGCTTTTTGGGCAGGCGGCGGATATGGCGGCGATAAACGCCATCGCGCAAAAGCACGGTCTAGCCGTTATCGAGGACGCCGCGCAAAGCTTTGGTGCGAGCCAAAACGGCGTAAAATCCTGCAACCTCTCGCGCATCGCTACGACCTCGTTTTTCCCGGCTAAGCCGCTTGGTTGCTACGGCGACGGCGGAGCGATATTTACGAACGACGACGCCCTGAACGAAAAAATGCGCATCCTGCTAAACCACGGCCAGTCCGAGCGCTACATCCACAAATACGTCGGCATAAACGGCAGACTCGACGCCATCCAGGCGGGCATTTTAAATGTCAAGCTAAAATACCTTGACGCCGAAATCGCAAAACGCCAAGAGATCGCGGCGAGGTATTCTTGCGAGCTAAAGGGCGTCGTAGCGCCTTTCGTCGCGGATGGCAACGTCTCGGCGTGGGCGCAGTACTGCATCCGCGTAAAAGATAGAGCAAAGATGCTAGAAATCTGCGCGCAAAAAGGCGTGCCGACGGGAGTTTATTACCCTGTGCCGCTGCATTTGCAAGAGGTGTTTGGTGATCTTGGCTATAAGCGGGGGGATTTTGCCGTGAGCGAGGCGGTGGCGCAGGATATAATGGCGCTACCGATGTCTGCGTTTGTGACCAAAGAGGAGCAAGACTACGTCATCGAGGTTATAAATAATGCTTAAATTTGCGCTCATAGGTCTTGGCGTCATGGGCAAAAACCACTACCGCGCGCTGCAAGACGTCGCGGGCGTGCAGATAGCCGCGCTTTGCGATCCGTTTTGCAAGGAAAATTTCGCGCAAAAAATTTATACTGAACTTGATGAGATGCTAGAGAGCGAAAATTTAGACGCCGCCGTCATCGCTACGCCAACCTCGCTACATAAAGAAGCGGCGCTAAAATGCATGCAAAAGGGGCTAAATTTACTCATCGAAAAGCCCGTTTGCGCAAATACCTCGGACGCTCAAATTTTACTAGGGGAAGCGCAAAATAGAAATTTAAAAGTAGCCGTCGGGCACGTCGAGCGCTTTAACCCCGCGATCACGGCGCTAAAAAAAGAGCTTGAAAACGAGGAAATTTACAGCGTACAAATAACTAGAAACGCGCCATTTCCGCAGCGAATCGCGGACGTGGGGATACTGGCCGATCTAGCCGTGCACGATATAGATCTGATTAGATTTTTAAGCGGCAAAGAGATAAAAAGCGCGGATATAAAAAGCTCGCGCAAAATCCACGCCAAATTTGAAGACAACGCGGTTTTGTCGTTTGAGCTTGAGGGCGAGATAACGGCTCTCATTGCTACTAGCTGGCTCGCGCATAGACGCAAAAGAACGGTCGAGGTCGCGTGCAAAGGGGCGGTTTACGAGGCTGATTTGCTAAATCAGAGCCTTGTTAAATTTAGCGAATTTGACGCAAGCGCGTGCAAAATGCAAAATATATTCGTCAAAAGAACCGATCCGCTAACAAGCGAGCTAGAGGACTTCTTGCGCCTACTAAGGGGCGAGCAAAGCACGGGAGCAAGCATAGAGGACAGCCTAAAAACGCTAAAAATCATAGAGAACGCGAGCTAAATTTTAGGCTGAAATATAAAAGAAAATTTATTTTTTTATATTTTATTTATATTTATGGAAAAAGAAGTTATTATTACACGATTTTTTCAAAAGGAGTCTAAATGATATATGAAAACATCGTTCAAACCATCGGTAAAACCCCGATCGTAAGGATAAACAGCGTGCACGAAGAGGGCATGGCTGAAATTTACGC
>CALISV010000037.1 GCA_938041615.1 uncultured Campylobacter sp.
AGTAGCAATAATTTCAGCATTAGGCTCCACAGATAGAGATGTAAGTTTCATTTTTGCTACAAAATACCATTTCCATACTTTTAAAAATTTAAATAATGCTACCGAAACGAGCCTTAAGACATATTAAATTCAAGGAATAAATCCTTATAAAGTCTAAATATCAAGTAATTATTCCTTAGTTGATAAGTCAGCCTATTTTATTGAAAATTCCCGACAAAAAGGCTAAAAATGGGAAATAATCTATCAAAAAGAGATATTGCGGGAATTTTAAATATAGATACGAAAACGCTTTATAACTGGAAGAAAAACAAGCCCGAACTCTACCGTATCGTTATGCTGGGGTTTAAATTTGACGAGCTCTTAAAACAAGCCGAAAACAACCTTAACGAGCTTCAAAAAATCGCGGAAGAAAATCAAAATTTTAGATTGAAGTGAGGATTGAAGCCGTATTTGGCGCGATAAATTCGGCAAGGGCTCGGCATTAAAATTTAGTAAAAAATGCGGCGCCAAATTACGCCAAATCCCGTAAAATTTGATATCGTTAAAAAGATAAATCAATTTAACCACCCTGCAAAACGCACCTTAAATTTGAGCGGAAATTTAAATCTGACTCGGCAAACCTACTTTTAAATCCATTCGAATTTGCATCGATTCGCATTAAAAAGCAGGTGCTAAAAATACCCGACAAAAACCAATAATACTCGGCAGACATATTGAAAATATACAAATTTCGCATAATCTGCTGATTTTGATAAATTTAACCGCCCGCCGCGAAAGCGAGCGACCGAATTTTATTATTTCCTAGCCGCTCTAACCGCGTCTAAAAGCGTTTCAAAGCCTACTTTGCTCGAGTTTTCCACGTCTTTTAGGATTTCCACTCCGGCGGCGTTATCCTTGCTGCTGTCTGCGAAAATTTTGATCGCCTTTTCGAGTCCACTATGTACGTTTTCGTGATCGCGAGAGATATCTTGCACCGTTTTTGCGTCTTTTACGATATTTTTGACTTTTTCATTAAACCACTTACCAAATCTGCAACGCCCGGCCTCAGGTATGCTTTCAAATTCGCCGTTTAAAACGGCTCTATAGCCGTTTAGTTTCATATTTATATGATCGATCTTGCCGTTGCTAACGTTAACTTCGTTAGTTAAATTTAATGTTTGATTTAAGATATTTTGCGTATTTTCGTTCACGCTTGCGATAGTGCCTTGAAAATCGCTCAAAACGCGCATCACGTCGCCCGAAATTTTAGAGAAATTTTCGCTCATTCCTATCATCGTATTTGAGCTTTGTTTAAGTCCGTTTATATTCACCTCGACTTCGAGAGTGGCTTTTTGCGTGCGTTCGGCGAGCTTTCGCACCTCATCGGCCACCACGGCAAATCCACGTCCGTGTTCGCCCGCACGCGCGGCTTCGATAGCTGCGTTTAGGGCTAGTAAATTCGTCTGATCCGAGATGTCTTTGATGAGATTTATAATCTCCACGATCGACATCACGCTGTTATTTAGCGACGAGGCGTCGTTTTGCAAGTCGCCGCTCATTTGCTGGACGTTTTGCATAGAGCTAACGATAAAGCTCGTCTGCTCGCGCAGTTCGCCCGTCTTAGTAAACGTTAGGTTATTTAGCTCGTTTATGTTTTCCAGTATTTCTAAATTTTCTTCCATCGTGCCTTGCAAGAAATTCATACCGTCGGCATAGCTGGCTATTAGCAGCTTGACCGCTTCGGCTTGCGGTTTTGGCGCGTTTTGCTCGCTCGTCGCACTTGATTTTGCCGCTTCCAGCTCGCTTTGCAGTTGCTTTATCTGCGCTTTTAGACTTTCGTTTTCCTGCGATAGAGCCGCATTTTTGCTCTCTAGCTCTTTTTTATAGCCGCTTCCAAACATCCTTTCCTCCTTAAATTTTTCTATAATTATAATTAAATTTTCGCCTTTTGGCGATAAATTTTAAAATTTATTTATCTTTCAGCCACTCGTTTAAAATTTCAATCTGCGCCGCCACGCTCTCATTTGCCGTGCCTCCTTGCGACTTGCGCGCCTCCTTAGAAGCGTTTAGATCAAGAAATTTAACCGCATCCGCGTCCAAGCTTTCATCCACGCCAGCAAGCTGCTGCGCATTTAGCTCGCTCAAATCCAGGCCCAAATTTTCCGCATACGCTACGGCTTTGCCCGTGATGAAGTGCGCCCGGCGAAACGGCACGTTTTTCTCCCGCACGAGATAATCGGCTAGATCGGTCGCCGTGAGGTGCCCGCGTCTGGTCATCGCGAGCATATTTTGCTCGTTAAATTTAGCCGTTTTTAGCATCTGTTTTAAAATTTCAAGGCTCGCAAGCGCGGTGGCGACGCTATCAAAAACGCCCTCCTTGTCCTCTTGCATGTCCTTGTTGTAAGCTAGCGGCAAGCCCTTCATCACCGTTAGCAGCGCGACGAGATTGCCGTTTACGCGCCCCGTTTTGCCGCGGATTAACTCGGCGACGTCGGGGTTTTTCTTCTGCGGCATGATCGAGCTGCCCGTGCTGTACGCGTCGCTGATCGTGACAAAGCCGAACTCCTGCGAGCTCCACAAGATGAGCTCCTCGCACAGGCGCGACGCATGCGTCATCAGCACGCTTACGTTAAACAAAATCTCCAGCGCAAAATCGCGGTCGCTGACGCTATCCATCGCGTTTGGCGTCACTCCCGCAAAGCCGAGCTGCTGCGCGACTAGCTCGCGATTTATCGGATGCGGCGTGCCCGCAAGCGCGGCGGAGCCCAGCGGACAGAGATTATTTCGCTCGCGCGAGCTAGCAAAGCGCTCGTAGTCGCGGCGAAACATAAACGCGTAAGCTAGCAAATGATAGGCAAGGCTCACGGGCTGGGCGTGCTGAAGGTGCGTGTAGCCGGGCATCAGCGTGTCTGCGTGCCCGCTAGCTATATCTCGCAGAGCCTCTACTAGCTCGCGGATTTTTTCGGCGAGCGCAGCGCCGCTTTTAAGCACGTAGAGGCGAAAATCAAGCGCGACCTGATCGTTTCTGCTGCGCGCGGTGTGTAGCCTGCCGCCAAGATCGCTTCCGATGAGCTCGCTTAGGCGCTTTTCGACCGCCATGTGGATGTCCTCGTCGGCGGTTTTAAACTCAAATTTACCGCTTTTTATCTCCTTAAACACGGCATCAAGCCCGGCGATGATCTTTTCGCTCTCGTCAGGCTTTAAAATACCGCAGGCACCGAGCATCCGAGCGTGCGCCTTGCTGCCCGCGATGTCCTCCCGCCAAAGCGCCCTATCAAAGCCGATCGAGGCGTTAAACTCCTCCAAAAGCGCCGAACTCGCCTCGCTAAAGCGCCCCTCCCACATTTTTTTCACGCTCGCTCCTTCGTTTAAATTTTCGGTGATTTTATAAAATTTAAGCTAAAATAGCGCAAAATTTCGGCCTTTTGAGAGGAAAAACGATGATAGAGATGTTTTTATGCTCCTATTTTGCGGGCGCGGCGACGCTTTTTGAGGACTATGCGAGGCAAAATATCCGCGCCAAAGAGGTGCTTTTTATCCCGACTGCCGCAAACGTAGAGGAGTACCGAGACTACGTGGACGAGGCGAAAGAGGCGTTTGCCAAAATGGGCTTTGAGGTTCAAATTTTAGACGTTTCCAAAGCGAGCGAGGCCGAAGCGAAGGCAAAGATCGGCGCAGCGCAGGTGCTTTACGTAAGCGGCGGCAACACTTTTTATCTTTTGCGCGAGCTTAAAAAGAAAGGTCTTACAGACCTCATCGCTAGCCGCGTCAGAAGCGGCGAGCTCGTGTATGTGGGCGAGTCGGCGGGCGCGATGATCGCAGCTCCCAGCGTGGAGTACGCGAGCGTGATGGACGATGCGGGCGACTACGGGGCTGCGGCGCAAACGGGGCTTGATCTGGTGAAATTTTACCCCGTGCCGCACTACGGCGAGGAGCCTTTCGTGCAAAACGCGGCCGAAATTTTAAAAGCTTACGGCGGAAAGCTAAATTTGACGCCGATAAATAACGCCGAAGCGATCGCGGTGCACGGCGATAAATTTGAAATTTTAGGGCGATAAATTTAGGCGCGCGGCATTCTAGGGGTGCTATAAATTTAGAAAACGGCGCTTAAATTTTACGCGCTAAAGCCTGCGTAAAATTTAAAAACGGCGGAGCTTGAGGCGAGCCGAAAAATGCAGCTAGCGGTGCGAGCTAAATTTTACCGCCAAATTTAAATAGCCCTTTCCTCTGCCTTTTTCGTCAAATTTAGATCAAATTTAAACTTACACCACGCCGGAGCGTAGAATTTCGCTGTGAATTTTAGGCGGCACGCCAAACATCCTTGCGTATTCGCGGCTAAACTGCGACGCGCTCTCGTATCCTACGTCAAAGGCGGCCTGCGCTACGCCGATATTTTTGGTCGCGAGCAGATTTTTTGCCTCTTCTAGGCGGATCTTTTTTTGAAATGCGATGGGACTTAGCGAGGTTACGATTTTGAAGTTATGATATAGCGAAGACTCGCTCATATCGCAAGCACGCGCGACCTCTTTCATATTTAGCTTTTGCGTAAACTCATTTTTTATCTTTGCGACAGCATGCAAAATTTTGTTAGAAACGCTTCCTTGCATCGCAAATTTATTTAAAAAATAGCCGCTTTTGTCGCTTGTTACAAGGGTATAAAGGATCTCTTTTTTAGCAAGATCTGAGAGAAATTTGATCTTTTCTTTTGGCTTTTCAAGCAACAAGATAAAGCGCAAAACAGGCTCTAGTATCTCCTCCGTAAGATCGCCGAAAAATACCCCCTTTTGGCTTTTTTGCATGTTATCTTCTTTTATTTCGACATTTTTTAGCACTTCATAAATTTCATCCATGCTAAATTTAAGGGTAAGCGAGATATATGGCCTCTCTTTTGAGGCGTCGGTTAGGCTCACTCTTAGAGGCATATAGGTCGATGTGAGCAGATACCTTTGCTCGTTGTATCCGCTCATCTTATCGCCAAAGCCTACCGACTTTGCTCCCTGCAAGATAATACACAAAGATGGATTGTAGATGACATTGATAAAATCATGCGTCTTTTCGCTGATGTAAAAATCAAGCGAGTCGATGTCGCTTTGCACAAGGCCGTTTACACCGTATCTATTTAGTAAAAACTCTTTTGTCTGCTCTTTTAGTAAATTTAGCTCACTCATCTTGCTTTCCGCCTCAAATTTTATGAAATTATACCCCTTTTTAGAAAATTTGCAGAATTAGGCATGAAATTTAGAGAATCATTCTATCGCAAAATTTAAAATCCTGCTAGAATGCACATTACAAAACAGCTTGTAAAGCTAAATCAAAACCGAAAAGACAAAGATGTATCTTAAGAAATTTGAAGCGGCGCTTATAGCGTCAAGTTTTATTTTAGAAGGCAATGCAATGGCAAGCACAAACGTGACAAAGTCACCGCTAGAGGCGGTCTCTATGGTTAGCGAGTGGGATAAAATTTTCGCCAAAAGCGACAAAGTAGATCACAAAAAGGTCAAATTTAAAAATCGCTACGGCGTGGAGCTAGTCGGCGATCTTTATACGCCTAAAAATTTAAAAGGTAAAGCCGCTGCGATCGCAGTTAGCGGACCTTTTGGCGCAGTCAAAGAGCAATCGAGCGGCCTTTATGCGCAAACGCTAGCAGAACGCGGATTTATCACGCTTGCCTTTGATCCAAGCTACACGGGCGAGAGCGGCGGCGTGCCGAGGAATTTAGCAAGCCCAGAGATAAATACCGAGGATTTTAGCGCGACGGTTGATTTTCTAGGGCTTCAAGACAATGTAGACCCTGAACGTATAGGCATTTTAGGAATTTGCGGCTTTGGCGGTCTTGCTCTAAATGCTGCTCTTAGCGATCCTCGCATAAAGGCGGTTGCAACCAGCACGATGTATGATATGACGCGAGTGATGGCAAAAGGCTACAACGATAGCATAGGCGCCGATGAGAGATATGAAACTAAAAAGAAGCTAGCCGAACAGCGCTGGGTAGATGCAAAAGCCAGCAAGCCGGCACTTATCGGAGCAACCAACGTTGATCCTGAAAAAATAGACGCTAGCACTCCGCAGTTTATAGCTGAGTATGCGAGATTTTACCGCACGGATCGCGGCTATCACAAACGCGCCGTCAACTCAAACTCTGGCGAGAGCGGCTGGATCGTCACAAACCCTATCTCGTTTATAAATATGCCTATCCTTGCCTACGCAAGCGAGATGAGAACTCCGACTCTTATCGTAGCCTGCGAGAAAGCGCACTCTAGATACTTTAGCGAGGACGCTTACAAGTCGCTTGGCAGCGCAAACAAAGAGCTAGTTATCGTCCCTGGCGCCGTGCATATAGATCTATATGACAATAAAAATAACAAGATCCCATACGATAAATTTGAGGAATTTTTCAAAGCAAATTTGAAATAAACCGCTACCCCTGCGTTTTGCGGGGGTAAATTCGAGAGATAAGGAAGGTAAAAATGAGAAAAATTTTAGCCGTCTTTATGCTTTTTGCGGAGTTAAATTTAGCAGCAGGAGAGAAAATGCAAAATTTAAAGATAGTCCTAAAGACTTCTAGCGGCGAAGCTACGGTGATCCTAGATGATACTGCGGTGGCAAGAAGTTTTGCCGCACAGCTACCGCTAACGCTAAATTTAGAGGACTACGGCGGACGCGAAAAGGTAGCTAAGCTGCCAAAACGGCTTGATACAAGCGGATCTCCAATCGGTAGCGACGGCAAAAAAGGCGAGATCTCGTACTTTGCTCCGTGGAATAACCTAGTGATATACTACGACTATCAGCCCTACTACGATGGCATCGTGCGCTTGGGCGTGATAGATGGCGATGTAGGCTTGGTCGCAAAAGACGGGGAGATCAAGATAGAGCCGGCAAAATAAATCCGCCGTAACCGCAAAAGCAATAAATAATAAACTTTAATTCCGCTCCTCGCGCCAAACTTTTTTATGGTCGCAGCACTATCCCCGCGGCGGCGGACATAAGCGTAAATTTTGGCATTTATGCGCTCATACGAAGGTTTTACGTCGTTTAGTTGCAGATGCGCAAGTCGGTAAAATTTATAAATAGTTAAGCGCGGCGGATTTACTATAGCCGATTTACCGTCTCATCTTTCTGCCGATTAGCGCAAAAATCACGATCACGCCGGCGATCATCAGCCCAGCCTTGACGTAAAACGCCCTCCTCTCGCGCACGGCTTCTGGCGAGCTGGTTTTGAGCCGTACCTTGACGCTCGTGCCGCCCGCGACGATGCTTAGCGTATCGCCCGCCATGCCTTTTAGCTTCACGCTTAGCGTGTTCGTGCCGCTTTGCGCGACAGTAGGCGTCATAAAGCCCGAAGCCTTATATGAGTAGCGCGTCATGAGGTCGTTGCAGTCTTTGGGGCGGAAAAATATCTCGTAGGTCTTGTCCGCATCCACGCCCAGCACGTCGCCGTCACGCGCGTCAAAATACGGATTTTGCGGAGTTTTGGTTTTAAAGCTCCACTTTATCTGCTTTACCTGCGCGCCAGTGCTTTGGGCGTTTGCTTGCTCGTAGCTAA
>CALISV010000038.1 GCA_938041615.1 uncultured Campylobacter sp.
CGTCCGAGCTTTTAAAATTTAGCAAAACTTCGTCGCCGATTTTTAAATTTTGTAGATTTTCCAAAGAGAGCATTTTTAGGCTTAAATTTTCGGCGCTAAACTCAAAAACGCTAACGCCGTCGTTTTGCTCTATCGCCGAAATTTTAGCCTTTATCACAGGACGACGTATCCAAATTTTCTAAAGATTTCCTTCGCGCGGTCGCTTCTGATGAAGTCGTAGAAAGCTTTTGCTTCAGGATTGTTTTCGCCGTGTTTTAGGATAACCATGCCTTGATCGATCGGGGTGTAGAGCGCAGGATCGATGAGGATAAAGTTTTTGCCCTCTTTGTACTCGGCCATTTTTTTATCGTACATTGCAGAAGCCGCGATAAATCCGACGTCAGCAGCGCTTAGAGCTTGGCTTAGAGCCTCGCCGATAGATTTTGCTAGGATGACGTTTTTCTCGACTTTATCGTAGATGCCGGCTTTTTTTAGAGCTTCGATGCTAGCTTTGCCGTACGGAGCGGTTTCAGGATTTGCGATCGCGATGGCTTTTAGGCCTTCTACAGCGTTTATGCCTTTAGCTAGATCGATATCTCTGATAGTAAATAGAGCAAGCGCGCCCTGGGCGTATATCACGGGCTCGGTTACGGCAAATTTGGTGTCGTATAGGTCCTGGACGAATTTCATATTTGCAGCCATGAAAACATCCGCCGGAGCGCCGTTTTTGACCTGAGTAGATAGCGCGCCGCTAGCTCCTAGAGTGACGGTTACTTTGGTGTCGGGATTTGATTTGGCAAACTCCGCTTTTAGCTCGTCAAACGCGTAAGTGACGTTTGCAGCGGCAAATACGTTGATCTCGCCTGCGTTTAGGTTAAAAGCGGCGATAGCCGCGACTACTAGCGAAAAAAATGTTTTTTTCATTTTTTATACTCCTATTATGATTTGACTTGCTTTGATTATAGCGGTGAGCTCGTCGCCCACGCCGATACGCATCTGCATCGCGCTTTCTTTGGTGATGATAGAGGTTATCGTCTGATGATTGCTGATTTCTAGTACGATTTCGGCGTTTACCGAGCCGATTTTGGCCTCGATCACGCGTCCTTTTAGTAAATTTGCCGCGCTTAGTTTTAGATTTTCCTCTTTTGCGAGCATTACGCTTGGAGCTTTAAAGATAAATACGACCTTTTTGCCGACTTTTAAATTTAGATTTTTTTCAGACTCGACCGTGACGTTGGCGCGTAAAATTTCGCCGTTTGAGAGCTTGGCGCTGATTTGCGAATTTACCGCGCCTGTTTTTACTTCGGTTATCTCGCAGCTTAGTTGATTTCGTGCGCTCAAACTCATGCTCATGCGCTGTAAATTTAAAATTTCGTTCGTATCGACGTTTATATTTGAACAAACTTTTTCTAAAAATATCTTTTGACTCTCCAGCATCGCGTCGTATAGCGCGATCATCTTTTTGCCGTACGGCGTGAGCTCCGAGCCGCTGTTTTTCTTGTTGCCTTCGGCTCTTGCGATTAGCGGTTCGTCCGAGCGGTTATTTAGCGCGTCCAGGCTGTCCCATGCGTTTTTGTACGAGATGCCGACGTACTCGGCTGCTTTGGTTATGCTTTTGGTGTGTTCTACGGCCTTTAAAAGCTCTATGTGCTTAGCTAGCACCGATACGCCGCTATCTAAAAATAGCTCTAAACTAACGTCTGCTTTCATGAAAATCCCCCAAATTCTATCAATATAAAAAAATAATTTGCTAGGAAGTATATTTAAATATATATGAAAAATAACTTAAATAAACTTCGTAATACCGGGCATTTTGAAATTTATAAATTTAAAAGCTACATTGAGATAAAATCTCAGGTTACTGCCTTTGCAGACCTGAAATTCGGAGATTTGATGAGAAAATTTTTACTCTCTTTTTTGCTTTTATTTAGTTGTGTTTTTGCTGAACAAACGCAGGAAAAGAGCGAATTTGACGACGAATTTACGCAGCCTAGCGAGATTTTCGATCCGCTTAGCGGTTATAATAGAATGATGACTGGATTTAACGATTTTATGTACGTAAACGCCATCCATCCCGCGATAAAAGGCTACAACTACGTAGTGCCCGAGGCTGCCAGAACTGCGGTGGGGAACTTTTTTGACAACCTTTTATATCCCGTTCGCTTCGTAAATAATCTCTTACAGTTTAAATTTAGCGAGGCGGGCGAGGAGACGCTGAGATTTTTGGCAAATACGATCATCGGCTTTGGCGGACTAACCGACGGCGCGAAATACTACAATTTGCAGCGCCAAGACGAGGATTTTGGCCAGACGCTAGGCTACTGGGGCGTTGGTAGTGGATTTCACGTGGTTTTACCGTTTATCGGACCGTCAAATTTACGCGATATCGTCGGTCTAGTCGGCGATTATTATCTTGATCCCGTCAGTTATGTAAAACCGGCGCTAGACTCCTTTGCGATAAAAACATTCCGCCAGGGCAACCTTTTGTCTTTACATCCAGACGCTTACGACAATCTTAAAAAAGACGCGATCGACCTGTATCCGTTTCTACGCGACGCATACGAACAGCGCCGCAACCACTTAATAAAGGAATAAAATGAAATTTTTAAAAATAATCCTGCTTGCGCTTTTTAGCGCGGCTAGCCTCTTTGCGATCAGCGAGGAGCAGATAAAACCTACTATGCAAAAAACGACGCAAGACGCCATCGAGGTGCTAAAAAATGCAAATTTGAGCAAAGACGAGAAAATAAGCAAAATTTTTGCCGTTTTCGATCCGTATTTCGACTACGAGCAGATGTCAAAGATCGCCCTAAGCAAGCGCTATAACAACCTAAGTGCCGAGCAAAAGGTCAAATTTAACAAAGCTTTTGAAGAGAGATTAAAGTCAAGCTACGTCGATAAGCTCTTAAGCTACAAAAACCAAACTATAAATTTTAAAGATGCAACCAAACCAAACGAAAATCGCTACTTTCTAAACGCCGATCTAGTCGGCGAGGATGGCAAAAACTACGGCTTTACGTATAAATTTTATAACGCCAAAGAGCGCGGCTGGCTCATCTACGACGTCGAAATTTTAGGCGTTAGCATCATCCAGACCTACCGCAGCCAGTTTGATAGCCTGATGGAAAACGAGAGCTTTGAAAATTTGCTTAGCAAGCTAAACTCCGTCCAAGCTCCGCAATAAGGCGTTGATGAAGCGGATTTTTAAATTTATCGTCAACTTTCCAAAGAGCGTTATCGCAGGCGTACTGGCCGCGACGCTCTTTTTTGGATATTTTAGCGGCAAGCTCGAGGTGGACGCGTCGACCGAGACGCTGCTGCTTGAAAACGATAAAGACTTAGCCGTTTTTAGAGACGTTTTTAAACGTTACGTTAGCCCAAACTACCTAGTCATCGCCTACACGCCAAAAGACGATCTGCTCGCGCCCTCTACGCTTGAAAAGATAGAAAATTTAAGCCGCGAACTAGAAAAAAACGAGCTCGTCTCAAGCGTCATTTCTATATTAAACATCCCGCTGCTTCAAAGCGGAACTAACGATCTTAGCGAGCTGGTTAAGCATGTGCCAAGCCTCGCCGACGCCGATATAAACAAAACTCTAGTGCGCCGTGAGTTTGAGGATAGCCCGCTATACACGAACAACCTCGTTAGCCGCGATCTAAAAACTACGGCGATCGTGCTAAATTTAAAGACCGATGAGAAATATCAAAGCATACTAAACGAGCGAAACGCTCTGCTAAACGCCAAGCTAGAGGGCAACATCACAAGCGAGCAAAAACAGCGTCTAAGCACCGTAAATGCGCAGTTTAAAGCTCACCGCGACGAAGCGCGTATAAAAGAGCACGCCGCGATCGAGCAGATACGCGAGACGATAGCGAAATTTGGCGGCGGCGAGAGTCTGTTTTTAGGCGGAGCAAATATGATCGCCGATGATATGGTGAGCTTCGTGCGCTCGGATCTTACGACCTACGGTATCAGCGTCACGCTACTTTTGGTCTTTTGCCTTTGGCTGTTTTTTAGACAGATTCGCCACATCGTTATGCCGATTTTTATCTGCGTGATTAGCGTTATTTGGGCGAGCGGGCTGTTTGGGTTTTTTGGCTGGGAGATTACAGTTATCAGCTCAAACTACATCGCCCTTCAGCTCATTATCACGATCTCGGTCGTCATTCACTTGATCGTGAGTTACCGCGAGTTTTGCCTTACAAAGCCGCATCTTAGCAACCGCCAGCTAGTCTATCTCACGCTGCGAGATAAGGCTAGTCCGTCGTTTTTTGCGATATTTACGACCGTTATCGGCTTTTTGTCGCTTGCGCTTTCTGACATCAAGCCTATCATAATGCTTGGAATCATGATGAGCGCGTCGATCTCCATCTCGCTAGCTCTAGCGTTTTTGCTATTTGGCTCCGCTATGGCGCTGATGCCAAAGCTTGCTCCGGTTAGGACGTTTGAGGATAAATTTAGCTTTACCAAGCACTGCGCCGCATTTGCGCTAAATCATAGCCGCACCGTTTATGCTATTAGCCTTGCGGTGCTTATTTTCGGGCTTTATGGCATCTCAAAGCTAAAGGTCGAAAACAGCTTTATAAGCTATTTTAAAGATACGACCGAAATCCACAAAGGCATGCAGGTGATAGATACGAAGCTAGGCGGTACCGTGCCGGTCGATATATTGATCAAATTTAACAAGCCTAGATTCGACGAAAAGGCGGCCAAAAACGAGCCTAAAGACGAATTTGACGACGAATTTGCCGCTAGCGCGAACGAGGATAAATACTGGTTTAATCAGCATAAAATCGATGTCGCGAAAAAGGTGCATAACTATCTGGAAAATAAGCGCTTTATCGGGCACGCTAGCAGCCTAAACACCGTCGTAAAGATCGTCGAGCGTATCACGCAAAAGCCCGCCGACGGCCTCATGCTCTCGATCCTATACGAACAGATCCCGCAAAAGTACAAAGACATCATCCTAAGCCCCTACGTGAGCATAAAGGACAACGAGCTGCGCTTTACGGCGCGCACCCTAGATAGCGACGATGCGCTACGCAGGGACGAGTTTTTGCACGAGCTTAAAACCGATATCGCAAATTTGATCGCAAACGACAACGCAAGCGTGCAAGTTAGCGGCGCGATGGTGCTTTATAACAACCTCCTTCAAAGCCTCATCGCCTCGCAGGTTGATTCTTTCGGTTTCGTGATCTTGTCGCTTTTTATCGTTTTTTGCATTATTTTTAAAAGCATAAAGCTAGCCGCTATCGCTATCGCGTCAAATTTGATCCCGCTTTGCGCGGTGTTTGGCGTCATGGGCGCGCTGGGTATCCCACTTGATATCATGAGCATTACGATAGCGGCTATCAGCATAGGCATCGGCGTGGACGACATCATCCACTACATCCACCGCCTAAAAATCGAGCTTCGCAGCAAAAACGTCGCCGAGTCGATCAAGGCCTCACACGCTAGCATCGGCTATGCGATGTACTACACCTCGTTTGCGATCATCCTGGGCTTTAGCATAATGGTAACGAGCAACTTTATCCCGACGATATATTTTGGACTTTTGACCGATCTTGTTATGATAATGATGTTGTTGGGGGCGTTGGTGTTGCTGCCAACCTTAATCAAAACCTTTTACCGGGCTAAAATTTCCCATAAATGACGGATTTCAAAAGTAGTTTTTGATTAAGGCGCTCGGTCACATACTATATGTATGCTCCCGTCACGCCTAATCAAAAACTATTTAAACTACGCCTATTCTGTCTGGAATATTTGTCTGGCGTTTTGCTAAATTTGTAAATTTGACTGCATAAATTTAAAACGTACCGTATAGGCCTGGGTGATTCAAATTTGACTCAAATTTGGAGGAAAAACTACTCTTTCATAACCTTAAGGAAAGAGTAAACGTCCCGCACTCCATCGATGTGTTTGGCATACCAGATCGCGTGTTTTTCCTGCTCGATATCGGTGATGATGCCCGTAAATACGACGTTGCATTGCACTACGCTTACTCTCACGCTTGTGCCGTTGATTATGCTATCTTTAAAAAAGCTGTTTTTTAGTTTTAGCATTATGGCGAGGTTGCTCTCGCATTCGCCGCCGTCGCTAGGAAAGCGAATATAGGTGTAAATTTTGCTCACGCCGTCGGTGTTTTTGGCTAGCTCTACGAGCTTGGTTTTGCGCTCGGCATCCGGCACAACGCCGATGAGATACACGTCGCCGTAAAAGCTCTCGACATCCACGTTGAGGTTGCTAAGTCCGCTTGAGGCAAAAATTTTAGTCTGGATTTTTGTTTTTATAAATTTATCTTTCGTTATCGAATAAATACCGCGCTCGTCTTTGCTGATCTGGTAGGCGTCGTAGACGTTTATGCCCGTTAGCGGCGTCACGGTTGTAAAGAGCTCAAGACAACCGCCGAGGAAAAAAATCGGCGAAAAAATGAGGATGTTTTTTAAAAAAAATCGCGCAAATAGCTTTTTCATCGCCGACCCATAAAATTTTCTCCAAATACTATAGAAATCAAACTAAAATTTATATAAATTTAGCTATAATCGCGCTCACCACCCAACGACGCGGAGGATAAAGCGATCTGGTGGCGCTCGCGGACTTCAAATCCGATGGCGGGGCGGTTGACCGCTTCGCGGGGAGTTCGATTCTCTCATCCTCTCGCCAAAACTTCTACGTTTATTATCTTAAAACAAGCAAAATTCAGCTACAATAAGCCGTTTATATTAAATTAATTTAAGGTTTTTCTTTTGGCTAATTCATCCGCCTCTAAATTTCCTCTCGCCCGCGCCGTTTTAGGCAGGATATACGTGGTGCTTTTTGCTACCGCCGTATTTCTGATATGCGCTGCTAGCTTTGGGTTAAATTTAAAATTTGAAGGCGTAAAAGAGGATATTTACGCTGCGAATTCTAACTTTAAAATTTTCCTCAAAGAGCGCGCCTCAATCATAAATAACGAGCTAAGGCTCATCGAAATCTACATCGACGCGCCCGAATTTGACGCAAATGTGATTTTCGACTTCGCTGTAAAAAACAACAACGAATATATGGCCTTTTTCGTCGTAAACGAACGCGGCGAGATAGAGTTTGTCAGCGATGAAAAATTACGCGATACGTACTCCGCCTTTTTCTTATCAAAGCCTTGGGAAAACGAGCCTGAGGATAAAATTTTAAGATCAGAGTTTATGTTTGACAAAAGCGACGTACCGACGAGACTCGTCGCAAAAAAGATGAAAAACGGCAAAATGGTGGTTACGCTCATACGCTTTACGGCGATTTACGAGGAGTTTGCGCGCGGATACGAGAGGATCGGCGTAAATTCGTTCGCTATAGATAAAAGTGGCAGAATCGTTTTTCACCAAAATCCCGAGCTAGTTTTAGAGCGCAAAAACATCTTTGATCTTTACGACGTGGACGTGGATTATCTAGACAGCGACGAAGTAAAATTTGCAAATTTAGGCTCGCTAAATAGCGAGATTTATTATATTCAAAGGGTTCCCGGGATCGGTTTGGCTGTGGTTTCGAGCTATTCTATGGGTAAAT
>CALISV010000039.1 GCA_938041615.1 uncultured Campylobacter sp.
AAACGACACCATAAAAATCACGGGCGCGCGCGAGCACAACCTGAAAAATTTAAATCTTGAAATTCCGAAAAACAAGCTCGTAGTTTTCACCGGACTTAGCGGTAGCGGCAAGAGCACGCTAGCGTTTGACACGCTTTATGCCGAGGGGCAGCGCAGATATATGGAGAGCTTATCAAGCTACGCTAGGCAGTTTCTAGACCGCGTAGGCAAGCCCGACGTCGATAAGATCGAGGGCCTCACGCCCGCCATCGCGATAGATCAAAAAACCACGTCCAAAAACCCGCGCTCGACCGTGGGCACGATAACGGAAATTTACGACTACCTGCGCCTTCTATACGCTCGCATCGGCATCCAGCACTGCCACAAGTGCGGCAAACCGATCTCTAAAATGTCGGCTAGCGATATCATAAACGAGATCCAAAAGCTGCCCCAGGGCGCCAAAGTCGTCATCTACGCTCCGCTAGTGCGCGAGAAAAAGGGTACGTGGGCGGACCTGATCGAAAATTTACGCGGCAAAGGCTACGTGCGCGCCCAGATAGACGGCGTGCAGGTGAGATTAGACGAGGAGATCGAGCTAGCTAAAACCAAAAAACATACGATAAAGCTCATCGTAGACCGCATCGTGATAGACGCGGATAACGCGCAGCGCCTAGCCCAAGACGTAGAAAAAGCGCTCGGCGAGAGCTACGGCGAGGTCGAGATCGAGATCGTAAACGCCGAAGAACTCGGGCTAAAAGAGAGCTTCATCCACTACAGCGAGCACTCGGCGTGCTTTGATTGTAAAATTTCATTTACGCCGCTTGAGCCGCTTAGTTTTAGCTTCAACTCTCCAAAAGGCGCGTGCGAGAGGTGCGACGGCCTTGGTATCAGATATAGCCTGGATCTAACCAAAGTGATCGACGAGGAAAAAAGCATCGAAGGTGGCGCGATAAAGCTGCTTTACGGCTACAACATGAGCTATTATTATAAATTTTTGCTGGCTTTTTGCGAGCAAAACGGTATCGACGTCAAGCGCCCCTACTGCGAGCTTAGCGAGGACGAAAAGCGCCTCGTACTCTACGGCAACGTAAAAGAGGTCGAGTTTTTCTGGAAGAGAAACAAGCTGCTGCGCAAATTTGAAGGCGCGCTAAAAATCACACACGGACTGCTAAAAGACTACAAGGACTTTGACGAATACATGAGCGAAAAAGTCTGCGACGACTGCGGCGGACACAGGCTAAAGCCGCAAAGCCTAGCCGTCAAGGTCGCAGGGCGCGGTATCGGCGAAATTTTAGATATGAGTATCGAAAACTGCACCGCGTTTTTTTCAGACGAGTCAAATTTTAGCTACCTTAGCGAATACGATAAAACGATCGCAAAGCCGATATTTAAGGAGATAAACGAGCGTCTGTTTTTCCTCTACGACGTGGGGCTGGGCTACCTATCGCTCGGACGCGACGCGCGTACGATCAGCGGCGGCGAAGCGCAGCGTATCAGGATCGCAAGCCAGATCGGATCGGGCCTTAGCGGCGTGATGTACGTGCTAGACGAGCCTAGTATCGGTCTGCACGAGCGCGATACGCTAAAGCTCATCAAAACTCTGCGAAATTTGCAAGCCAAAGGCAACTCGGTTATCGTCGTAGAACACGATAAAAAGACGATAGAGGAGGCCGACTATATCGTAGATATCGGGCCTGGAGCGGGGAAATTCGGCGGGCAGATAGTCTTTGCCGGCGACGTAAAAAGCCTGCTCGGCTCAAGCACGCAAACGGCACTTTATATAAACGGTGAAAAGGAAATCGACTACCGAAAAGACCGAAAAATCGACACGTGGCTTGAAATCTCAAACGTAAATATCAACAACATCTCAAATTTAAGCGCTCGCTTTCCGCTGCGAAATTTAGTCGGTATCACGGGAGTTTCGGGATCTGGTAAAAGCTCGCTCGTACTGCAAACCCTTTTGCCCGAGGCACAGGAGCAGCTAAACCGCGCCAAAAAGGTAAAAAAAGTCGCGGGAGTAAATTTGAGCGGCCTAGAAAATCTAGACAAAGTGATCTACCTCGATCAAAGCCCGATCGGCCGTACTCCACGCTCAAATCCAGCCACCTACACGGGCGTGATGGACGAGATCAGAGGGCTTTTTGCGCAGACTAAAGAAGCCAAACTACGCGGCTACAAGATCGGCAGGTTTAGCTTTAACGTCAAGGGCGGACGCTGCGAAAAGTGCCAAGGCGAGGGCGAGATCACGATCGAGATGCACTTTTTGCCCGACGTAAACGTCGTTTGCGACTCGTGCGGCGGCACCCGCTACAACGCGCAGACGCTAGAAATCCTCTACAAAGGCAAAAGTATCGCCGACGTGCTAAATATGAGCATCGACGAGGCGGTGGAGTTTTTTAAATCCGTGCCCAAAATCGCTAGCAAGCTAACTACACTGCAAGACGTGGGCCTAGGCTACATCACGCTGGGGCAAAACGCCGTGACGCTAAGCGGCGGCGAGGCGCAGCGCGTAAAGCTCGCAAAAGAGCTCAGCCGCTCGGATACTGGAAATACGCTCTATATCCTCGATGAGCCGACTACGGGGCTGCATTTCGCCGACGTCGATAGGCTCGTGCGCGTGCTGCACCACTTGGTCGATCTTGGCAACTCGGTCTTTGTCATCGAGCACAACATGGACGTCATCAAAAACTGCGACTACATCGTCGATATGGGGCCTGAGGGCGGCGCAAAGGGCGGTAAAATCATCGCCGAGGGCAGCGTAAAAGAGGTCGCTAAAAATCACGCAAAAACGGGCAGCTATACGGGTAAATTTTTAGCCGAGGAGCTGGAAACCATGAAAAATGCGGCAAAAAAGGCGAAGAAAAAATAAAAAGTTTGAGAAGTTTGAAGCGGATCAAATTTGCGGTAAAAATTTGATGATTTACGGGCTTAACCTCGCCAAATTTGGCTAGCAAAAACTGCGGTAAATTTAATGAAAGGCACAAATGAGGCTTTGGACGATAAGCTTTAAATATCTCGATGCAAAGGGGCTAGTCGCACTTTGGCGTGAGGCTCTGCTAGCTAAAAACGTGCTGGCTGGACTTACCAAGGGCTACAAAAATCACCCGCAGCTTGACCGCTTTTACGCGCATGAAAACGCGTGTGAGGCGATAAATGCGTATCTGGCGGAGGTTTATGCGCAGGCCTGCGCTCGCGGGTATAAATTTGACACGGCAAAAGTGGGCGAATTTGATGAGCCAAATTTAACCAAAATGGCCGTCACTCGCGGACAGATAGAGTATGAATTTGCCTTTTTACAGGAGAAGCTAAAATCGCGCGATATCAAGGCTTACGAGCGAAATTTGAGCGTAAAAAATATAGAAATCGCGAGCATTTTTAAAGAGGTCGAGGGCGGAATCGAGTCGTGGGAAAAGGTGAGAATTTAGCGTTGCTTCGTGCAGTATTTTTGGACTTGCTTGAACAAATTTGATTAAAAACGCCAAAATAAATTACGTCGATTTTCCCGAAAATTACGGCAAATTTCGAGCGTTAAATTTAGATATTTAAAACGCCGTAAAATAGCGCAAATTTGGCACTAGGTCAATACGTGGTTTTGAGTGAGTAAATTTGATTTTGCATTTCGGCGATGTATGGACGGTAAGATAAAAATCTCGCACGAATAGCGTTGCGATAAAATCTAAAATTTACGAGCTAGCGCAGGCGTTTGTTAAATTTAGCGTTTTAAATTTGACGGCAAATTTAAAGGGCAAACAAGTCAAATTTAAAAAGGCGAACCCGGCGTTATTTCCGCCAAATTCGCCTTTGTTTTTCAAAAAACTCTGCCGACTGAGCAAATTTACGGGCAAATTTGACGAATCGGAGCTCGTTTTACTCCGCTCTCATCTGCTCGGCGGCAGGCACTTTAGGCAGTCCCGGCATCAGCATCGTCGATCCGCTGACCGCCACGATAAAGCCCGCTCCCCCTCGGATCTCAAGCGCGCTAACCTCGAAGCTAAAGCCCTTCGGTCGTCCTAGCAGCTTAGCGTCCGAGCTAAAGCTATACTGCGTCTTTGCGACGCAAACGGGCAAGCCGTCAAAGCCTAGACGCGAAATCTCGGCTAGATCAGCTTGCGCGC
Organism: uncultured Campylobacter sp.; assembly: GCA_938041615.1. GTDB lineage: Bacteria > Campylobacterota > Campylobacteria > Campylobacterales > Campylobacteraceae > Campylobacter_A. The sequence continues at coordinate 4,095 of CALISV010000039.1, forward strand.
GCTGGCTAAAGACCACTTCTTTTGCGCCGTAAATTTTAGTCGCGATCTTTTCGATCTTGGTTTTGACGGGGTCGTTCGCATCGTAGGTGAAGTTTATCTCGCGAGCCGGCTTTTCGCAGATTTGCGCGACTTTTTTGGCTAGATCCTCTGTGCCCACGCTTCCTTTTAAAAAGCCTTCGCACACGCTAAACTCAGCCCCCGACTCCTCGCAAAGAGTGCGCACGTGGGCGATCTCCTCGTCCGTATCGGTCGCGAATTTATTTAGCGCGACGATGACGTTTTGATTGAAATTTTTTAGATTTTCTATGTGGGCTTTTAGGTTTTCGCCGCCTAGCTTTAGCGCGTCTAAATTTGGCTGCGAGATGCCGTCTTTATCGCATCCGCCGTTATATTTTAGCGAGCGGATGGTGCTTACTAGTACGACGCACTTTGGTGCAAGTCCCGCGGTGCGGCACTTGATATCGAGGAACTTTTGCGCTCCTAGCTCAGCGCCGAAACCAGCCTCGGTCACGACGTAGTCGGCTAAATTTAGCGCAGTTTTAGTCGCGATCACGCTGTTGCAGCCATGTGCGATGTTTGCAAAAGGTCCGCCGTGGATGAGCACCGGCGTGCCTTCTAGCGTTTGCACGAGGTTTGGTTTTATCGCCTCTTTTAGCAGGACGCAGACGGCGTCGGCGCAGTTTAGGGATTTTGCGCGCACGAGGCCGCCGTCTTTATCGTAGGCGACGACGATGTTTTCGACGCGCTCTTTTAGATTTTTTAGGTCGGTCGCTAGGCACAGGATCGCCATTATTTCGCTAGCGGCGGTGATGACAAATCCGTCCTTGCGCGTAAATTTATTGCTCTTTTCAAGGCCGATTTCTATCTCTCTTAGCGAGCGGTCGTTCATATCCATGCAGCGTTTGAAAACGACGCGCGCAGGGTCGATATTTAGGGCGTTGCCGTGGTGGATGTGGTTATCTAGCATCGCCGCGATGAGGTTGTTTGCCGAGGTGATAGCGTGAAAGTCGCCGTTAAAGTGCAGGTTGATATCCTCGCTAGGCGTCACCTGCGAGTAGCCGCCGCCCGTCGCCCCGCCTTTTATACCGAAAACCGGCCCAAGGCTCGGCTCTCTAAGCGCGGCGCACACGCGTTTGCCGATACGCGCTAAGCCGTCAGATAGCCCGACGGTTACGGTCGTTTTGCCCTCGCCGTACGGCGTCGGGTTGGTCGCGGTAACTAGGATGAGGTTTGCGCCGTGCGCGCTGCCTAGTCGGGGCCCAATCTTGGCTTTTAGCTTGCCGAAAGTATCCAGCGCCTCCTCGCCTAGCCCCAGTTTTGCACCGATTTTTACGATATTTTGCGGCTTTGCGCTCGCTTCTATTTCTCTGTCGCTTAGCATCGTCTTTCCTTAAAAATTTGATTTAAAATGATTTTGTAATTTTACCTCGCAAATGCGAAAAATCTCATTAAATTTTAGCCGCTCGTAATCAAATTTGGGCTAAATTTGAAGCCAAATTTGACAAAGGATCGACGATGAAGGCGGTGAATGTTTTGCTTTACGAGGGATTTACGACGATGGACGCGCTAGGACCCGCCGAGGTGCTATCTAGGGTGCTGGATGACGAGCGAAAGTGCTATGAGATAGAGTATTTCTCGGCTACTGGCGGACTCGTGGGCAGCAGTACGAGCGCTAAAATTTGGACGCGAAAGCTAGATGAGATAGCTAAATTTGACGTTTTGCTCGTGCCGGGCGGTTTTGCGGATAGGAAGCTTACGCATGAGGGCGAGTTTATAGCCGTTCTAGGCGAGCTAGCGCGCAGGCACGAGTACGTGATCGCGGTATGCACGGGCTCGGTGCTGCTAGCTAAAACAGGGCTTTTGGACGGCATGGAGGCCACGAGCAATAAACTATCATGGCAGTGGGTGACCTCAGAGGCTCCTAGCGTGCGCTGGGTGCGTGCGGCCAGGTGGTGCGTTAGCGGGAAAATTTACACGAGCTCGGGCGTGAGCGCGGGCATCGACGCGGCTCTGGGTTTTATCGCCGATATGCATGGACGGGACGAGGCGCAGCGTATCGCTCGGGCGATGGAGTATGTGTGGAATAGCGACAAAAACGCAGATCTGTTTTAAATTTTAGTTTGCGGCGGTTGCTAAAATTGAGCGCTAAATTTAATCCGAGTCAAATTTCGAGGCACCGTGCCTAAAAGATGCGTGAAAAACGAATTTACAAAATTAGCCGTTCAAAAGCACGGGTATAAAAAGAGCAAATTAAGTCTGATAGGCGGAAAGTTTCCAATTTACGGCAAAAAAAGCAAATAATCCAAAACAATGCAAATTTTACTGCCAAAAATCGCGAATTTTATAAATTTAGCGGTTTTGGGCGACAGACTTATCGCTGTTTAGAGTGTTTTAAGCTTTTCGCGTACCAAGGCAACGTAAATCATCGCTAGCGTCGTCGCAAACCAGATTACGTAAGGTAAGCAAAAAACAAAAGGCTTTTCGTAGTAGTCGTATTGCACGCCGACGTTGCGGCCGATGTAGAGGTAAAATCCGCCTACGATAACAAGGTAAAACATCACGGCAACGGCGTCGCAAACGCGAACTAGCTTGCTTAGCGGGCGCTTAGGTTCTGTTTTGGTTGCGTGATCGTTATTCATTTTTTCTCCTTTATTTTTGGGAAATATTATCATAATTAGCGTAAAATTTTGATGATTTATATCAAAAGCTTGCTTTTAAAATTCAAATCAAAAGCCTGCGATAAAATTTAAGACAAAATTTAAACAAAACTCGTGTAAAATCCATCCAAAAAGCAAGTAAAAATGATAAACAAACGGGCGCAGCGTATCGCTCGGGCGATGGAGTACGTCTGGAATAGCGACAAAAACGCGGATCTATTTTAAAATTTAGCTTGCGGCGGTCGCTAAAATTGAGCGCTAAATTTAAGCCGAGTCAAATTTACCGCGCCGCGCGCCAAAATCGTAAGTTTTAAAACAAACGGCTCGTGTCCTGCCTCGCGCTACCACAGCTTTAGGCAGACTTGCCCTATTATGACGGCGATGGGGGCTCCGTTTATGTCGTAGGTGTTGCTCGAGTTTGAACCAAAATCGGGCTTGACGACGTTGCCTTGTATCACCCAAGTGTTGCTTGAGTTTGCGCCGTATTTGGGCTTTATTTTTTTGCCGTCAAACTCAAATGTGTTAGAGGAGTTGGCTCCTGTTTTGGGCTTTAGCACGCCGCCGTCAAATTCAAAGGTATTGTGCGTGGTTGCGCCGTATTTGGGCTTTAGCTCGTTGCCCTCATATACCCAAGTGCCGTTGCCCGCAGACCTTCCGTCCCAGTTGATTTTGGGCATTTTATCCTCCTAAAATGAGTTATAAGCAATCACTTTGCGCGGCTTGCTTCTTTTGCTTTTATCGCTTCGTAAATTTCATCCGCGCTCGTTAAATTTGCGTCCAAAAACTCCTGCGCCTTTTTTAGCGTGCGCGCGCCCATGATACCGTCAGATTTGACGCCGATAGCCTTTTGCACGTATAAAATTTTCTCTTTTTGCGTCATCTGCGGCGCGGTTTTAGCGTCGTCGGTGGAGTTTGTTTCGCGCGCCGTCTCGTTTGAGCCGTCAAATTTAGCCGTCATCTCGCGAAATTTGGCTTCCAGACTACGCGACGCCTCAAAGCGCTCGTCAAGCTGCATAAGAGTCGGAGCGTAACCAAAGCCAGATATCGCGCCGTAGATCGCACCGACTGCTCCAAAGCCTGCTAAAATTTTAAAAAATAGCGAAAAAGCCTCTTTGTTTCGCATGCTTTGGCGGTACTCTTTAGGCACGGCACTACGGCGAATCAGCGTAACCAGCGCACTAAGAGGCGCTAAGACGCACCAAGCCATGCCCGCGCAAATAGCCAAAAATATAAGCGTATAAATAGGCGCCATGATGTAGCGCTCGGCTAAATTTTCGCCCAAAAATCCCGCCGTAAAAACTAGCGCAATCAGCCAAAATAGCGAGCCCAGCCCAAACCAAACCGCAGGCGAGTAAACGGGAGAGATTTTATCCAGACATTTTTTCATCGTTTCGCCCAGTTTGCTCGCCGCGCCCCTTGAGACGTAGCCTTCGCAGGCCTCTATCACGGCATTTGCGGCCTCTGTTTGCGCGCCGTCCGTTTTAGCGATACGCTTTAGCGCGGAGTCAAGAGCAGGCTGCGAGCAGTAGCGCGTGAAAAATTTAAACGCCTCGCGCCTAGTTATCTTGCCGTCGGCATCCATCTTTTCTAGCATAGAAATCTCGTCTGCAAAAAGATCATCGAAAAAGGGCGGCCTGATAAAGGCGTAGGGCGGGTTGCTAAAGCCCACCGCCTCGTACTCCTTGCCTAGCAGGATAAAATTTAGCCGCGTTATCGCGCTAGAACCCACGTAAGAAAACAGGTGCGAGCTCTCATCGCCGCTCTCTTCGTCTTGATAAAACGGTATCGTCTGCGAGATAAATTTGCAGGTGCGAGCGCACAAGAAGTCCAAAAGCTCGTCGGCGTAGGAGCGCGATTTTATGCGTAAATTTACGCTTGGTTTCGCGTAGGCGCCGATGTTTGCTACCGTGGTAAAGTATCCGTGTCCGCTACACTGGGCGCACTGCACGTAGCCGGACCCGCCGCATCCGCCGCACCTAACCGTGCCAGATCCCGAGCAGCCGTAGCAGGTATTTGAGCCGCTGCCGCCGCATGATGAGCAGCTCTCGTAGCGATACGTCACGTAGGTGCTGCCGTCTGAGTTATACTGCGTGTGAGGGCGATTTACGCCGCCGCTGCCTCCGCACGTAGAGCAGCTTTGTCGTCCGCGTCCGCCGCAGCTGGAGCAGGTTTTTTTACCGCGTCCGCCGCACTCGCCGCATCTCGTCTGCCCGTCACCGCCGCAGTTGCCGCAGCGCTCGCTCATGCTAAATGGCTTAAAATCGTAATACCTAACCGCGCCGCCTGATTTTGCGACGGCTTCTTTTGCGTCTTGGCGTAGTTCGGTGAGTAAAATTTCACGCAGATCCGTGCTATCTCTAGCCTGCAGCAAGCACTCTCTGGCGTGATTTTCGTAGCCGCGCGTATCGTCGCCGAAATGTATCTGCTCTTTTGCGCCGCCTGCGATCTTGCTCTCCTCGCGCTTGCCGTAAAACTCCCACGTCACGGTCGCCGTCGCTTCAAAATCAAAAATTTCGTGCGAAATTTCTACCAAATCCTCAGGCTTAGCTTGGTTGCCGTTTATTAGATTGCGCAGCCCTTTTAAAAACGGCTCGTGTAAACTTAACTCGTCAAATTCGCTCATTTTAAATCCTAAATTTGATTTTGCGCGTCCAGTCCCGCGCGCTTTTTTACCTCGCTTAAAAACTCCGCCCCGCCGTCTGCGAAGGCCTCGCGCGGCACGGCGCAAAACATGGAGTTTGCGATGATAACAACGACATACTCGCCCACATATCGAGCGTCGCTGATGACGGCGTACCTGTATCTGCCCTCGCCGAATTTGCTCTTTTGCACGAAAAACTCATCCTCTAAGATCACGCTTTTTTGCCCGAATTCGCTGTAGTTTGCTTTGCTTAGCATAGCGCGAATCAGCAGCCAAGGTCGCAGCCCCGTGGCGTAAAGTACCGTCAAAAACGCGCCTATCCACGCAAGATAGGGCAAGATCGCTGCACTTTCAAAGCCGTAGTCCTCAAGCAAGCAGCCAAGGTCGTTAAGGTAAAATTTAACGCACAAAAGCGTGATAAAAATCATCCCGATAACAATCGCCGCAAAGTCGCAAAGGCTGATATAGCGCATAAATTTATCGCCTTTATAAACAATCTTGCCCACCTCGCGCGTCATCGCTTTATACTCGGCGCTAGGCTTTAGCTCAAAGTAGGCTTTCAAATTTGACATTTGCTTCCTTTAAATTTTGATGAGATATTATCAAATTTGGCCTAAATTTACGCTATTTTTAAAATCGCCTTTAAAACGAGAATTAAGCCTAAATTTCGTAAAATCACCGCCAAGACGCGAGGTCGCGTAATACGTTAAAAGGCAAACGATGCAAAACTCAACCGCATAAATTCCGCTAAATTTAAACCGAGTCAACCAATCAAATTTAAATTTAACGGAGAAAACCATGAAAAGACGAGACTTTCTAAAACTAGGCGCGCTTGCGGCAGCTTCGGCGCAGGCAAAACAATTAGGCGCGGCGGCGCAGGCGATATTTGACGAGCAGATGGGGCTTTGCGCGAATAAATTCGGCGCGTTTTACGTCCAAACCATCGGCGGCAGAGTCGTGGGCACAGAGCCGTTTGAGGGCGACGCGATGCCTACGGTGCTAAACAACGCCCTAAGCGATCACATCCAAAACGAAACGCGCGTGAAATACCCATACGTGCGCAAAAGCTTCCTCGCAGACCCGTCAAATCCAAAACCCGAGCTTCGCGGCAAAGAGCCTTTCGTGCGCGTTAGCTGGGACGAGGCGATAAAGCTAAGCGCTAAAATTTTAAAAGAAAACTTCGACAAATACGGCTCGGAGGCCATTTACGGGCAGCTTTATCAGTGGGGCAGCCTCGGCAAAGTCGGCCACTCGCAGCGCACCGCAAAGCGCATGCTAAACGCGCTAGGAGGCTACGTGAGCGAGCTTGGCGGCTACTCATACGGCGCGGCGACGGCGTTTTTGCCTCACGTGACGGGCTCTATCGATCCGACGCACGCTCCGACGCGCTGGGAGGGCGTGGTAAAGGAGGCCAAAACGATCGTGTTTTGGGGCACTAATCCCGTCGTCTCAAATAAGATCGCTATCGGCGTTCCGATGCACAACTCCTACGCCTACTACGAGATTATGAAAGATAAATTTAAAAAAGGCGAGATGAAAATTTACAGCGTCGACGTCTACCGCAACGAAACGGCGGAGTATTTCGGCGCGCACTATCTCGCCGTGCGCCCTTGCACCGATACGGCGATGCTGATCGGGCTTTGCGAATATCTTTACGAAAACGGGCTTTACGACAAGGAATTTATTGAGCGCTACACGGTCGGGTTCGATAAATTTAAAGAGTATTTCACGG
>CALISV010000040.1 GCA_938041615.1 uncultured Campylobacter sp.
CAAGCTATGACTAAATTTAAATTTATCGCCGAGCGCAGTTTTAAACAAAATTTCCACCAAAGCCTCATTTTTAACATAAATTTTTAATAAAGAGCTAAAATTTTTGAATTCTAAGCGAATTTAAAACAAAAATTTAAGCCGCATTTAGCTAAATTTATGCCTTAAATACCGACCGACCGCACACGGGGCGGAAAATTTGATTAAACCGACGAAAAACAAAAAGGAGTTTTTGATGAAAAAGATTTTATTTTTGTCGCTTTTGCCGATCTTGGCGCTAGCCGTAGATCCCGAAGTAGCGAAAAAAAATGCCGAAATATTCGGCTTTTGGACGCTCATCCCGCCCGTGGTGGCGATAGTTTTGGCGTTTATCACCAAAGACGTCGTTTTGTCGCTTTTTATCGGCGTTTTTAGCGGTACGTTTCTCATAAACGTCATCAACTCAAGCATCCCGATGACCTTCGTAAAGGGCTTTACCGATATCGTAAAAAGGGTCGTGGGCTCGCTGGCCGATAGCTGGAATGCGGGCATTGTGCTTCAGGTGCTTTGTATCGGCGGCGTGGTCGCGCTCATCACCAAAATGGGCGGAACCAAGGCTGTGGCGATATGGCTAAGCAAAAAGGCTAAAACAGGCGTTTCTGCTCAAATTTCAACTTGGGTGATGGGACTTTTCGTCTTTTTCGACGACTACGCAAACTCCCTCATCGTGGGCCCTATCATGCGCCCGATAACGGACAAATTTAAAGTCTCTCGCGAAAAACTAGCCTTTATCATCGACGCAACTGCTGCTCCGATCGCTGGTCTAGCCGTCATCTCGACTTGGGTCGGGCTTGAGATCTCGCTGATCAAACAAGGCTACGAGCTCATCGGCATAACGAACGTAAATGCATTTAGCATCTTTGTCGAGACGATGCCTTATAGATTTTACAACCTTTTCATGCTGTTTTTCATCGTCTGCACCGCGTTTATGGGGCGCGAATTTGCAGGTATGCTAAAAGCCGAGCGCAGAGCTAGAGCCGGCGAACTACACCCTAGAAGCGGCGGAGCTATGATTGAGGACGTCGAGGATAAGACGCTAGAGCCTAAAGAAAATATCAAACTACAAAGCTCAAACGCCGTTATTCCGCTTTTGGTGCTTATTTTGGGCGCGTTCGTTAGTTTTTACTTTAGCGGTCTGGGCGCGCTTGAGGGCGAGGCTCTTGAGAGCGCGAAGGCTCATCCGCTTACGTTCCACACTTTCCAAGCTACGTTCGGCGCTGCCGATGCGTCCGTGGCGCTATTTCAGTCGGCTTTGCTAGCTACCGTGGTGGCGATATTTATGGCCGTTTATAGAAAAATTTTGACCGTTCGCGAGGCGATAGAAACTTGGGGTAAGGGCTGGAAAACCATGATAACTACGATCATCATCCTACTTCTTGCGTGGTCGCTAAGCTCGGTTATCAAGGAGCTTGGCACATCTCGCTACCTAGTCGATCTACTTTCGCAGTCTACGCCAAAGATCGTCCTTCCGGCGGCGATTTTTATGCTGGGTTCGTTTATCAGCTTTTCTACCGGCACCAGCTACGGTACGATGGGCATTTTGATGCCGCTTGCGATACCGCTAGCTAGCGCGGTGGGCATGCACAGCGGACTAGAGAGCGACGCCTTGCACGCGTATATGATAGTAAATATCTCAGCCGTTCTAACGGGCGCGATATTTGGCGACCACTGCTCTCCGATCTCGGATACTACGATACTTTCGTCTATGGGTGCTGGATGTAACCACATCGATCACGTCCAGACGCAGATGCCTTATGCGCTTGCAGTTTGCGCGATTAGTATTTTTGCGGGATACTTCCCGGTCGCGCTTGGCCTAAGCATCTGGATAGTGCTTCCTTTGGGGCTTTTGGTGACGGCTTTGGTTGTTAGACTCGTCGGGCAGAGGGTTTAAATTTGCCCGATAAGTTTTGCAAATTTTTAGGAGAGTGCGGTAGCTGCACCATTGATATGCCTTATGAGGAACAGGTTAAATTTAAAACTGATTTTATAAGGCGCGAATTTGAGCCGTTTTATAGCGGCGAATTTGAGTTTTTCGCCTCGCAGAGTGCCGCTTACCGCACTAGAGCGGAGTTTGGGATCTGGCGCGACGGCGACGAGCTTAGATTTACGATGCACGGCGCCAAAACCAAGCGGATTATGATAGATGAATGCCCAAAAGTAGCCGCTCCTATCGCAAATTTGATGCCGCGTTTGCTCGAAGCGCTTGCGAAAAATAAAATTTTAAAAGAAAGACTCTTTGGCGCCGAGTTTATCTCGTGCGCGAGCGGGATACTAGCGACGCTGCTCTATCATAAGCGTCTAGGCGAAGCCGAACAGAGCGAGATAGAGAGCCTAGCGCGCGAGTTTGCTGGTCACCGCGTAACGATAGCGGCTAGAGCAAAGGGACAAAAGCTACTAAGCGGCGAGTTAAATTTGCTAGATAGTCTAAATATCGGCGGTAAAATTTATAAATTTACATTCGGCGACGGAGCTTTTATCCAGCCAAACACCGCCGTAAACGAAAAGATGGTCGCATGGGCGAAGGGCTGCGTAGAGCGCAGCACGGATCTACTCGAGCTTTACTGCGGACACGGCAACTTTACCGTTCCGCTAGCTGAAAAATTTAAGCGCGTTTTGGCAACCGAAATATCCAAAAGCTCAATCGCAAATGCGCTCAAAAACTGCGAACTAAACGGCGTAGATAACATCAAATTTTTGCGAATGAGCGCCGAGGAGCTGATGAGCGCGTTTAGGCGCGAGCGCGAGTTTAACCGCCTAAGAGAGCTTGATATCTTTAGCTACGATTTCTCGCACGTTTTGGTTGATCCGCCGCGCGCGGGACTTGATGAGAGCGTGATAAATTTCATCAAAAACTACGAAAATATCATCTATATCTCCTGTTCGCCGCAGAGCCTCAAGCGCGATCTAGCACAGCTTTCCTTAACGCACGAGGCGGTCAAATTTGCCGTGTTTGATCAGTTTGCAAACACCGCTCACATCGAGTGTGGCGTGCTTTTAAAGAGTAAAAATGCCTAGCGATCTAAGACAAATTTTATCCTCCGCTAAAAATATCGCGGTCGTGGGCCTTAGTCCTGATGAGAGCAAGCCTAGCAACGAGGTTGCGAAATTTCTTATCGAGCGCGGATTTAACGTATTTCCCGTCTATCCAAAATTTGATGAAATTTTAGGGCGTAAGGTCTATAGAAATTTGACCCAAATAGACCAAGATATCGACATCGCCGTGATGTTTAGAAAAGGCGAGTTTGCTAGCGAGCTAGTAAAGGACGCCGTCAAAAAAGGCGTAAAAACGCTGTGGCTACAGCTGGGGATAACAAACGATGCCGCAGGAGCGGTCGCGCGCGAAAACGGGATAAATTTCGTGCAGGATAAGTGTATAAAAATCGAGCTTCAAAGGCTTGATTAGGCTAAAATTGACGGCGATGCGCGATTTTAAGGTAGTGCCGTAAACGTAGCGGTTAATGCCAAAAACGAAAATATAAATAAAAATAAAGAAAACATAAGCAAAAATACGGTAAATAAACGCGCGAGCAAAAGCGACGAAAAGTAAAATTTAAACAAACGAAAGGCTAAAATGATCTCTCTAAATAAAATAATCCAAGCCAAGCGCACGATAAGCGGCTTTGTGTACAAGACGCCGTTTGCCTACAGCGCAAAACTAAGCCTCGCAAGCGGCGCGCTCATCTATCTAAAAGAAGAAAATCTCCAGCGCACGGGCGCGTATAAGATCCGCGGCGCGTACAATAAAATCGCAAATTTAAGCGCGCAGGAGCGTAAAAAAGGCGTAGTCGCAGCAAGTGCGGGCAATCACGCCCAAGGCGTAGCTATCTCGGCGCGTGAGTTTAAGACGCCTGCCACCATCGTGATGCCAGAGTCCACGCCGCTTTTAAAGGTGCTAGGCACAAAAGATCTAGGCGCCGAAGTCATCCTAAAGGGCGATAACTTCGACGAGGCCTACGCCTACGCCGTCGAGTATGCCAAGCAGCAGGGCATGAGCTTTATTCATCCATTTGACGACGAGTACGTGATGGCTGGGCAGGGCACGGTTGGGCTAGAGATGCTTGACGATCTGGCCGAGCTTGAGACTATCATCGTACCGGTTGGCGGCGGCGGGCTAATCAGCGGCATATCAAGCTGCGTAAAACAGGTAAACCCCGACATCCGCGTGGTCGCCGTGAGCGCAAAGGGTGCGCCTGCTATGTTTAACAGCTTTGGCGCTAAAAAGAGCATAAACTCAAAAACAGTTCGCACGATCGCCGACGGTATCGCGGTTCGCGACGCGAGCGAGACGACTCTGGCAAATATCCTAGAGTGCGTAGATGAGTTTGTACAGGTCGATGACGAAGAGATCGCAAACGCGATTTTGTTCCTGCTTGAGACGCAAAAGATCGTGGTCGAGGGCGCGGGCGCGGTCGGCGTCGCTAGCATCCTGCACAACAAGGTCAAATTTAAGGCCGGCGAGCGTATCGGCATCGTGCTAAGCGGCGGAAACATCGACGTGCAGATGCTAAACGTCATCATCGAAAAAGGTCTCATAAAGTCGCACCGCAAGATGGCGCTACAAATCACGCTGATAGATAAACCAGGCGCGCTCATGAGCCTAACCGATAGCCTAAAGATCGCAAATGCCAACATAGTAAAGATCGACTACGACCGCTTCTCCACGAGTCTGGAGTACGGCGACGCTAATATCACGATCACGCTGGAAACCAAGGGTGAAGACCATCAAGAACTCATCAAAAAAGTGCTTAGAGAGCATGATTTTAAATTTATTCAGGTGTTTTAAGCTATTTAAATTTGCCTCAAATTTGCGTAAGATTTAAAACCCGTATCTTAAAGGTGCGGGTTTTGCCAAACTGCACCGAATCTAAAAGCTCGCTAAATTTAAACTTACGATCCAAATTTATACCGATATAAAACAGCCAAAAACTCAAATTTAACGATTATTTTAACGAATTTCGCTAAAATCGCCTTTTAAAGGAGCAAAGATGATAGATGTTACGAGCCTTATTTTAGCGATTTTGCTGGCGATTTGCGTATTTATGATTTTTAGATTTAACAAAGCCTTAAAAACCGCGCAAAAGCCTGCGACAACGCAGATTAGCACCGAGATATCGCAGTTAAAATCGATCGGCGAGCTATCCGTTTTTCAGGTCTATAGCAAAGAGATCGTGACCAAAACCGACCACGCATTTGGCAGCTTTGGCAAGGAGTATCTGCGCTGGCTGGTAAGCGAGAAAAAGCTCTCGATGATATTTGAGTTTGAGATAAATTTCATCTACGACCTACCGAGCCCGCGCCTAGAGATCGTAAATGTCGCGAGCGAGGAGTATCTCATCAAGATGCCGCCTTGCAAATACAAATTTTCGATCGCAAATATGAAATTTTACGACGAGAAAAACGGCAAATTTATCCCGTTTTTGCTGCCTGATTCGCTAAATGGATTTTTCGGTAGCAGCTTTAGCGAGGAGGATAAAAACAGGCTCATCGAGGAGGCGCGCGCCGAGGTCGAAAAGATGTCTGTACGCCTGATAAATCAGCTCCAGTCCAAGATCCACAAGTCCGCACGCGACACGCTCGAGGCGATCGCAAAGAGCTTTGGGGCTAGGGCGGTGAGGTTTGAGTTTAACGACGAGGGCGAGCAAGTTCAGCTAAATCTGCAAAACGTGGCGTGAGGGCAAGATGGCATTTCTAAAAGCGCTTTTGATAGGTAAAGCCAGGCAGTACGGTAGCCAGACGGCTACGGACGAGCTAGGCAAGGCGTGGCGCTCAGCGATATTTAAAAATGCGCAGACGGGCGAAATCTACGCAAGCGAGCTTGGCTTTGAGGGTGACGAGGTGGCTGATACGAAACATCACGGCGGCGTAAATAAAGCCGTGTTTGCAAATTCGCTAGAAAACTATCCCGCGTGGGAAGCTTATCTGGGGCTTAAAAATTTGCCGCTGGGCGCGATGGGCGAAAATTTGACCATTAGCGGGCTGGATGAAAAAAGCGTAAACGTGGGCGACGTGCATAAAATCGGCTCGCTAGTGCTGCAAGTAACTCAGCCGCGAAAACCGTGCTTTAAGCTCGCAAAGCGGTGGGGAAATGCAAATTTGGCTAAAGAAATTTTTGCCACGGGGCTAACCGGCTGGTACTATAAAGTACTAGAAAACGGCTCGTGTAAGGCCGGCTGCGAGGTGGAAATCCTGCAAAAAAACGAAAATGCTCTAAGCGTGATGCAGATAAATAAACTGTTTTTTAATCCGAGTGAAAATTTGGATTTATTGCCTAAATTTAGGGCTCTTGAAGTGCTCCCTGCTAGCTGGCAGGATGATATAAATAGGCGCCTAAACGGCTCATACAGCACGGCTTTTATGGAAAAACTTTGAAAAAATGGCGAAAATTTGCCAAAAAGCTTGACAAATAAGGTAAAAATATATATAATCACCTTTCTTTTTACAGGCTGGGGTATCGCCAAGCGGTAAGGCAATTGGTTTTGGTCCAATCATCCAGAGGTTCGAATCCTCTTACCCCATCCACTCAAATTTCATCGCGGAGTAGAGCAGTGGTAGCTCGTCGGGCTCATAACCCGAAGGTCGGCGGTTCAAGTCCGTCCTCCGCAACCAAATCTAAAATTTATCCTTCGCTTACTCCAAAAAATCAAATTTTGCACTAAAGAAAATTGTTTATGAACTTTGACGTATCTCAAATTTTAATCATTTTACTGCTGATCGTAATCGTTTTGCTGGCTTTAAAGCTATTTAAAAAGCAAAAAATCAAGCAAACTAGATACAAAAGCGATAGTGGCAATACGGTAAAAAGCCGCGCCGAGCTCATAGTGGCAAATTGGCTATTTTACCGCGGTATAGATTTTATCTACGAGAAAAAGGCGCAGACCAAAGAGCGCGTCATTAGTGATTTTTATCTGACGCAAAGCGAAATTTATATCGAATTTTGGGGACTTGAGACGCCGCAATATCTAAAAAGAAAAAGCAAAAAAATCAAAATTTACAAGAAAAACCACCTAAAACTCATCCAAATGAACGACGACAGCTTACGCGATCTAAACGCGTTTTTCGCCAAAGAATTTGCAAGGCTCGGTGCAAAATACCAAATCAAGCCAAAACAGTAAAATTTATCAAATTTACAGGCATTGTAGTTTTGCCGTAAATTTACCTCTACTTAATGTAAGCGTCAAAAGCTGCGATTTTTAGCATTTTCAAGGTGCGGGTTGTGCCCAAATCGGTCAAATTTGATAAATCCGTAAAAATTAAACAAAAACTTACAAGCTCGGTTGCTTCATTTAAATTTAACCAAAGTCCATTTGTATTGTGTCTGGGTGGGCTAAAAAAGCCGCAAAGTATCAAGCCAAGCCCGAGCAAAAGCCTAAATTCAAAGCTAAAAATGTATAATTACCCCAAATTTTTAAACAAGGAATAACAATGGATAGAGTAGAGCAGGCCATAAACGACATCAAAAACGGCAAAATGGTCGTCATGGTCGACGATGAGGACCGCGAAAACGAGGGCGATCTGGTATTTGCGGCGACTTTTAGCGATACGCAAAAGGTAAATTTCGCCATCACTCACGCGAAAGGCGTGCTGTGCCTCGCACTAAACGAGGAGATCGCGCGTCGCCTCGATCTAAATTTGATGGTGGATAAAAACACATCCTGCCACGAGACGGCGTTTACAGTCACCATAGACGCCAAAAATACGACCACGGGCGTAAGCGCATACGAGCGCGACGTCACGATCCGCCTAGCGGCCGATCCGATGTCAAAGCCGCAGGACTTCGTGCGCCCTGGGCATATTTTCCCGCTCATCGCTAAAAAAGGCGGCGTGCTAAGCCGCACGGGGCACACCGAAGGGTCGGTCGATCTATGTAAATACGCAGGCCTAACGCAAGCAGCCGTCATCTGCGAGATCGTAAAAGAGGACGGAAATATGGCTCGCAGGCCAGATCTAGAGGCGTTTTGCGAGAAATTCGGGCTAAATATGGTCTCGGTCTCCGAGCTCGTGCAGTACCGCCTAAAACACGAAAGCCTAATCGAGATAAAAGAAAAAAGCGCGGCTAAGATAGCGGGCTTTGACGCGCTAAAATACGAGATCCTAGATCACAAGGGCGAGCGCCACTATGCCTTTGTTTTTGGCGAGATAAAGGACAAAACTGCTGTCAAATTTCATCAAATTTCAAGCGACGTGGAGCTGCTTTGCTCGGATAAATTCGACGACTTGCGCGGTTCGCTCGAGTATCTATCCAAAAACGGCGGCGTCGCGGTGTTTTTACAAGGCGAGGAGAAGTGTGGCGGGCAGATCAAGGACTACGGCATCGGGGCGCAAATTTTACACAAGCTGGGCGTCAGCCGTATCGAGCTTTTAAGCGCGAATAAGAACAAAGATTTTGTCGCATTAAAGGGCTTTGGGCTTGACATCGCGGGCTACAAAGAGTAACGCAAACGGGCCTGGCGAGGTAGCGCGGGCCTTTGCCAAGACGCTAAATTTGGGGCTCTTGTACGCTGATAAAAAAGGCGTCATAAAATTTATAAATAAAAAATTCGAGCGGATTTTTGCTCTAGCGCCCAAGGTTTTTTACGGGGCGAAATTTGACGATATGATCGCTGCGGCGCAGGGACTTGGCGAGCTAAAAAGCTTTGAAAATCTCAAAAATAGCCCGCTAAACTCGAGCGATTTTATAGTAAAAAAAGGCGAAAAAAGCTTCAGGCTAAACGTCTCCAACGTGCTTGAGGGCGGGGTGAAATTTGATGGATTTATCCTCGCAGTCACCGACATCACGCACGAAAAAGAGCTCGAAAAAAAGGAGCTTGAGCATAGGCGCTCGGTGCTGGTGCACGCTAAAACCGCGCTGGTTGGCGAGATGATAAACTCCATCTCGCATCAGCAGCGCCAGCCTCTAAGCGCGTTGGGACTGTATCTAGATAATATAGAGGAGTGCGCGCGCGAGGGCGAATTTGAGCGCATACCGGCTCAAATCGCAGCCTGCAAAAAGAGCCTAAGGCTCATGGATGAAACGATAAAGGCGTTTAGAAATTTTTATTCAAGCGGCGAGGGTGCGGCGAAATTTGATCTCGTTAATATCATAAACGAGCTTATTTTGATAGTTAGGCCTGAGCTAAACTCTCACGGTATCGAGCTAAAATTTACCTACGAGGGCGGCAAATACGAGCTAAAAAGCGTCGCTAGCTACGTGAGGCAGATCTTGCTCTCTTTGCTCTCAAACGCTAAGGACGCGTTGATTGAGAGCGGATGCGAAACGCCGCAAATTTTGATCGAGCTAAAGAGGGCGGGCGGGCTATTTAGCGTGAGCGTGAGCGATAACGGCGGCGGAGTAAAAGCAGATAGCGATAAAATTTTCGATCTGTTTTTTACGACGAAAAATGCTGGCACCGGCACGGGGCTAAACGTAGCTAGGGAGCTTGCCGTAAAAAAGCTAGGCGGCTCGCTGGAGCTTGAAAGCGCGGCAAATCCGACTAAATTTACGCTATTTTTGGGCGAAATTTAGGCAAGGCTGTAAATTTAAAAATTAGTTTTAGGAATTAAGAACCACAAACAAGAAACGAGGCTAGCGTGTATAGCAAAATAAAAAATATCTTAAACGGCGTAAATTTGCTCATCGTCGAGGACGACGAGAGCCTGCGCGAAAGCATCAAAATATCGGTCGAAAACTACGTGAGCGAGGTTTACGCCTGCGCAAACGCGAAAGAGGCGCTGGAGGTTTTTGGGGCAAAGGGCGTAAATTTGGTGCTTTCAGATATCAACATGCCGCACATGAACGGGCTTGAGATGGCAGCTCGCATCAGGGGGCTTGATAAAGACGTGCCTATTATATTTCTTACTGCATACGGTAACGACGAAAACGTGCTTAGCGCGATAGAGCTAGGTAGCTTTGGCGTACTAAAAAAGCCCTTTGAAAAGCGCGAACTCATCATGGAAATGAGCTTTGCGGCGAATAAATTTAAAAACGATTTTGCGGAGGTTGATCTAAAAAACGGCTTTAAATTTAACGCCTTTAGCAGGCAGCTGACAAAGCACGGCGAGCCCGTGGCGCTAACGAAAAAAGAGCAAAATTTGCTCCATCTTTTCCTAAAAAATCAGGGCCGCGTCGTGAGCTTTGAGATGATCGAGGCGTGCGTCTGGCAGGATGGTAGCTGCACCGCCGACGCGATACGAAGCTTTGTGTATAAACTACGCAAAAAACTCTACCCCGAACTCATCCAAAACGCGCAGGGCAGCGGATATGCGCTTGTCCTAGCCGAGCAAAATCAACGAACCGTGAGTCAAACGAGCTATATCTGAGGCAATACGTCTTAATCAAAATCATAGTTTAAATACAAAACTCGGCGATTATAATCCGTTTAAAATTTACGTTTTCTTAAAAGCGTAAATTTAGCATAAATTAAAATTTAAGTCGTAAAATTCGAATTGCTAATTTTAAAATCAACTTTAAGGAGAAAATATGCAAATAAATTCGCAAGAAGTAACGCAGGCACCGGGCAATAACACCGTCTTTCAAACTTGGTTACTAAGCGGCGACGAAAACGCCTGTAAAAAGGGCTTTGAGAGGCTTTGCGCTTTGGTGATAAATTTAAACAAAACCGCCGTTACGAGATTCGGCGCGGCTAGCGAAACAAGCTGCGTGCTGGGCGTGGGCTTTGAGGCGTGGAAAATGCTCGGCTTGCCGAAGCCTTTGCCGAAAGAGCTAAAAAATTTCGAAGAGATTAGAGGTGACAAGCACATCGCGCCCGCTACCGGAGGCGATATCCATATCCACATCAGAGCGGGGAATCAGGCCGTTTGCTACGATATGGCAAGCGAGATCAGAGCCGCGCTAAAGGACGTCGCGACGTGCGAGGAGGAGATCTGCGGCTTTAAATACTACGACGGACGAGCTATCATCGGCTTTGTGGACGGCACCGAAAATCCGCAGGGCGCAGATCGCGACTTTTTCGCCAAGGTAGGCGACGAGGATGCGGCGTACAAGGGCGGCAGCTATCTTTTCGTGCAAAAATACATCCACGATATGAGCGCATGGAACGCCGCGGACGTCGCCGAGCAGGAGCGCGTCATCGG
>CALISV010000041.1 GCA_938041615.1 uncultured Campylobacter sp.
CTTTGCTCGCACTTGTAAAATTCGCTTTCAAATTTTAAAAAAAGAGGCAAATTTAGGCCTTTCTGACGTTGTTGTTTTTCTTAACTACGTAGTCTATATCGCCATCCTCGGTCTCGACCTTGGCTATCGTTATGACTCGAGCGATTTCGTTTTCGCGGGTGCTGTACGTGATGTCGCGAGCAGGATCCACGAGCCTAAATTTTATCTCGTTAAACTCGCGCCAGTTGCTGTGATTTATTACCTTTGAGTTAAATATTCCGTCTTGAATATTGGCTATCTCGCTTTTTAGCTCGGCTATCACGGCTTTTTTCTCGCGAAATTCCTTTAAAAGCGCGTTATACTCGTGTACCAGCTGCTGATACTCTTTTAGTTTTTTCATAAATGTCGCTGGCGGAGTGTTGTTTGTGCTTTTTAGCTCCTCGATTTTAGCCTTGATGACATTTATCGGGCCTCTGTTTTCTTCGATAACGCATCTTTTAGACTCCAAAGTGCGCGGCATTTTTACGATCTGCTCTCTGATAGCTTTTATCTTAGCCATGCGCTCGTTTATCTGCTCGCCCGTGTTTTTTATCATGCTAAAATCGACTAAAATTTTATTATTCACGCCTTTTAGCTTTTTTATTTCCAAAGTATCGGCGATTATGATGTTTGAGTTTGATACGAGCGTATCTATGGCGACGCTTTCGGCGATTATCTCGCCGCCGATGACAGATTTTATCACGGCTTTTTTAGCTTTTACTTTGCCGCCTTCTAGCCTATCTATTTCGACGTATTCTCCGTCAAAGCTACCGATATGCACGGCGATTTTCGCATCTTTCGCCTCGATGAGGGCTTTGGCATGGGTTTGTCCGCCGATTACTACTTTATTTGCCTTTACTACGGCGTTTGCGGCGACGTTTCCATCGACGTTTACTTCGTTTGCTTCAACCGTCATACCAGTGCCTATGGCGTCTTTTGTCAGGTCTTTTTCTTTTACGTTTAGCGTTACGTTGGTATCAAGACCCGTATCGACCGAGCCTGTGGTTTTAAACGAAATTTCGTTTACGTCAAGTTCGTCTTTGATGTCAAAAATACCTTTTTCCTCTTTGACGTAGCCAGGTTTCTTGGCGAAAAATTTTATCCCCTCGTTATCTTCTTTTGCATAGATATTTTCGGTGTGTTCGGGCATTTTTGTTATCGTGGCTTTGGCTTTTTGCGCGGGTAGGAAATTCCCTCTCACATCGCGGCCGCTTGTGCCGTCTCTTAGTTTTACGTATTCGATTATGAGCTCATTTTCGACGACTCCGAGCAGATAGCCTCTGTTTGCGTAGTCGACCTTGTCGTTTTCATCTGTGGATTTATTTTTATTTTTATAGTAAAACACCAGCGCGTCGTCTGCCGACGGATTTACGTTTACGCCTGCGGTCACGATAAAGGTGTAGTCTTTGTCGATAAATTCTTTTACTCTTAAAACCGAATAAATTTTAGCGACCTCTTCTAGCATCGTTTTGTTTCTGATGCCCACTAGGATGCCTACTTTTATCAGCTTTTTGTAGATGAAATTTATCAGCTTTTTGTCAAATTCTTTAAAATCCATCAGAATCCCAGCCTTTCATCTACAACATCAGCTTGCTTTTGAAATCCATTGGGTAATT
>CALISV010000042.1 GCA_938041615.1 uncultured Campylobacter sp.
GAAGGCTAGGTCCCAAAAAGTTAAACCGTAGCGAAAAAGCCAGCGCGACGCCGCCGATAGCAAGCGTCAGGAAAAACAGCCCAAGCGCCCTTTTATGCGTGGCAAGCGGCCTGAGCGCGGCATCTGCAAAAAGCCCGCGATAAGAAACGTAATTCATAAAAATGATGACTAAAGACGATAGAACATAAAACATTTCGTAAATTTAGCCAAAATTATTAAATATCTAACCACTGCGCGCGGCAAATTTGAGGAAAATTAATCGCGGCGGAGGGCGATTTTAGATTTTAAGAGCGGATATTTCGGGCACAGCGAAATGCGCAGCCGAATATTTGTTTAAGTTAAGCGGCGCGCATAAGCGACAAATTCGCTCTATGATTTAAGCAACGATGAGCGCGTTACCGGCGGCGGTTTTACGCGGTGAAGGCGACGCACACGAACGGCGATTTACTCCGTTAGATTTAACTTTCGCGTTGCTTTGGTTTTGACTGCGCTTGCTCTTTATTTTGCAAATTTGAACATTTCGGCGATAAATTTACGGCTTTGCGGGATGTGTTTTGAGATAAAATTTATGAGACTTAACTTTATAAAATTTGCGACGAGACGAACGTCGAATTTTACCGCCCGAGACGAATTTAGTTTGTAAATTTGACGCAAAAGGAGCCAATTTTGGCTACTCCTGAATTAATTTTATAAATGTCATACCGTTAGATTTTAAAGCGTTTGCATTAATTTTTTCAGAACCGAACTGTAAAATATATCTATTGCCCGAAACCTCGTATAAAGCCATCAAAAAACCATCCAAATCATCACTTTTATTAGACCATGAACAGTCTTGCAAAAATTTACTTTTATTTTCATGAAAGCTAATGGAGTATGAAGGAGGAAAACTACTTCTTAAAAACCATATATCATTCAAAATTATTTTTCTACCGTTATAAGTGATCAAGTGCTTATTTGTCACGTAAAATCCCTCATGGATAAAATTCATAACCTCGTAATATATCGATACCAACAAAGCGATAACAAAAATCACCCAGCCTATTTTCATAAGCGTTCCGCTCTCTAAAAATAAAGCGCATGGAGGCCATATAAATAAGGTGAAAACGATGATCTTCAACACGCAAAAAAATCTAATAGAACATAAATATTTATATAGCACCACCTCGCCCTCGTCGAGCTTGACGTTTTCAGGCAAGTCCGCCAGCTCATTGTCCAGCGCCTTGCGCGTCAAATCTGTCTCACTCATCGCCCACATCTTCCGTTCGCACGATGAGACTCTTTGGCAGGCTAAACTTCTCGATCACTTCGCACTCCTTTGCCCTCATCTCGCCAGCGTCGTTTTCGTGATCGTAACCCAGTACGTGAAGCAACCCGTGCGTGAAAAGTAGCGCCGTCTCATCATCCTCGCTGTGCCCTAGCTCGGCGGCTTTGGCAGCGACTAGCTCAGTGTTTATCACGATACAGCCAAGCGGCGCATGCAGCTGCATCTCAAGCGGAAAGCTCAGCACGTCCGTAGTCTCGTAGATGCCGCGCTGGCGGACGTTTATCTCCTTCATCTCCTCGGCGTCAACAAAGCTTAGCTCCACTTCGCCCGCGGTCAAATAGTCGCAAATTTGATCCAAAATCCTCGGATAATCGTCCTCGCAAAGTATCATTTTTGGCTTTCCTTTAGTAAAATTTGAGTATGATTTTAGCGAAAATTTTGGTCGAATTTAATAAAGCCGAATTTGCAACAAACGACATCGGTGTCAAATTTGACTCGCTTTGTATAAAATTTTAAAAACTCTAACGCTCAAATTTTTAAAATTTCACTCTCTCAAAGCGGTTACCTACCAAATTTCGGCTTCGCTAATGCTTAGCACGAAATTTGGAGGCGAAAGCTTTTCGGTCGTAAAATTTTAAAAATTTTTTAGAGACAAAATTTAACATTTTCAAGGTGCGGGTCTCGATGAGTAAAATTTAAAGCTGAAATTCGTAAATTTGACTTCAAGCTTGAATAGGAAAAGCAAGGCGAAGGATTTTGAGATGATTTTTGGGGTTTTGAAGTTAAAATTTGATGAAGATAAGGCATGTAGCCTATCGAGTCAAATTTTAACGAAATCCGCAAAAAGCGCTCAAAAGACGAGCAAACAAGAAAAGGATAAAAATGATAAAGAAAGCGGTTTGCATAATGAGCGGCGGCATGGACAGCACTCTGTGCGCCGTCCTAGCTAAACGCGCAGGCTACGAGATCATCGCGCTGCATTTTGACTACGGACAGCGCACGATGAAGCGCGAAAAACTAGCTTTTGAGCAGATCTGTGAGCGTATCGGCGCGCTAAAAAAGGTAAATTTAGACGCTCATTTTATAGCAAGCATCGGCGGCAACGCGCTAACGGACAAGAGCCTAGCCATACGCAAAGACGGCGCCAAGCCTGACACTCCCAGCACCTACGTGCCGTTTCGCAACGGTATCTTTATCTCTATCGCCGCCGCGCTAGCCGAAAAAGAGGGCGCGCAGGCGCTATACATCGGCATCGTCGAGGAGGACGGCTCGGGCTACCCCGACTGCACGGCGGACTTTATCGCCAAGATAGAAAGCGCCGTAAATGCCGGCACCTCAAAGGATTTTAGTCTGCGAATCGTCATGCCGCTAGTAAATTTAAGCAAGGCTGACATCGTGCGAAAGTCACTGGAGGCCGGCTCGCCGCTAGAGCTAACCTGGAGCTGCTACGAGCGCGAAGATGAGGCCTGCGGCGAATGCGATAGCTGCCGCCTAAGACTGCGAGGATTTGAGCTTGCAGGCGAAAAAGATAGGATAAAATACGTAAATTTGATGTAAAATTTGGCCACGTGCGGTTCTGCCCGCAAATTTAACCCAAAATCAAATTTATCCGCCAAAACGCGGCAACCGCTCTACCGCCGTTTTTGTTCGGCAAATTTGATCGCGGCGGCGGTTTTAGGGATTTTGAATAGCGGACATTTGCAACAAGATCAGCCTTTGCAGACGGTAAAACAAAAACGCCCTCTTTTAAAATTTAGCCGCGTGTGTGTCGCTACGCCAACCACCTACGCAAAGCACGCAAACACGATTTGCGGCAAGCATTTTTATCCGTCAAATTTAGCGACAAATTTGAGACTATACAACGTATGATTTTAAGGATTGAGTCAAATTTGTGGCAGATGAAGGCAAAAATGCGCGCTAAATTTGAGATTATTATAAAAAAATAGAGGTAAATTTATGCTCAAATTTCGCCGCAAATAAGGATTTCGTGTCAAATTTAATCTCGAA
>CALISV010000043.1 GCA_938041615.1 uncultured Campylobacter sp.
GATTACAGCGATGAATTTGCTTTAAATAAGGTGAAAAATCCAGAACCAGTTGTGGCAAAAAAGCTAGATGTTTCGGTCACAATGGCAAATATGCCTAGCCAAAAAGTAAGCACTCCTGTGATAATAGAAAAAAATGAAACTAAAATTTCAAATCTAATTTAGATATTTTAAAAACAAATTTCGGTAATATTGCGTTAGGCAAAAATTTTATCCGAAAGGAGCTGTTATGAGCGGTATTGCTCTCATCGTCTGCTTCGTCATCGCGGTCGTCGTTATGATCGTGCTGATTTCTAAGTTCGGGGTTCACCCCTTTATAGCGATCATGCTCGTTTCGCTAGCTCTAGCCGTCGTCGCGGGCATCGACCTGGTCAAGGTTCCCGCGATCATCGGAGAGGGATTTAGCGGGATATTTAAAAGCATAGGCATCGTCATCATCCTGGGCGCGCTCATCGGTATGGCGCTGGAAAAGACGGGCGCGGCGCTAAAGCTAGCCGATATGGTCGTGCGATGCGTAGGCGACAAGCGCCCTGAGCTAGCTATGCTCATCATGGGCTGGATCGTTGGTATCCCGGTCTTTTGCGATAGTGGCTTTGTCGTGCTAGATCCGATCCGCCGCGCGATAAAGGAAAAAATCGACGCCAACCCCGTAGCTATGGCTGTCGCGCTCTCGTGCGGCCTATACACCTCGCACGTGTTTATACCGCCGACCCCGGGCCCGATAGCGGCCGCAGGACTCGTGGGCGTAGGTCACAACCTGCTGCTAGTCATCGCCGTGGGTGCAGTTGTTTCGATACCGGTTCTCATCGCGGGCTATCTTTTTGCTAAAACCATCGGCGCAAAAGTGAGCCTAAAAGAGGATCTCGCAGACGTCGGCAAAAGCTACGACGAGATCATCAAAGAGCACGGCAAGTTGCCTTGCGCGTTTTTGAGCTTGGCGCCGATTTTTATGCCGATTTTGCTGATGGCGCTGGGTTCGGTCGTCTCGATACTAAAGCTAAAAGGCTCGTTTGCAAATTTCGTTTTATTTTTGGGCAACCCGATCATCGCGCTTGGCGTGGGCGTGCTATTTGCCGTTATCTTGCTGGCTAAAACGGGCAAGCTTAATGAATTTAACCTCATGACCAACGAAACGCTAAAGATCGTCGGACCGATCCTTTTCATCACGGCTGCGGGCGGCGTGCTTGGTAACGTCATCGCTAAGGCCGGATTTGTCGAGTTTATGAAGGCAAACGCCCACCTCATCGGCACTGTGGGCATATTTTTCCCATTTGTTATCTCGGCTATCATTAAGACCGCTCAGGGCAGCTCGACCGTGGCGCTTACGACGACGGCCTCTATCATGGGGCTTTTCACCGATAGCGGCTCGATGATGAGCGCGCTGGGGCTAACTAGCGAGATGGGCGCGGTGCTAACGGTGATGGCGATCGCTGCGGGCGCGATGACGGTTTCGCACGCTAACGATAGCTACTTCTGGGTCGTTACGAACTTTAGCAAGATGTCGCCGGAGCAGGGCTACAAGACCCAGACGATGCTTACCTTTATAATGGGTATCGTCGGTATAGCGACGGTTTGGGTTGCGTCGCTGATTTTATTGTAAATAAATTTGAGTGCGGTTTTGGCGTGACGAGACTGCACTCTTTACGGTAGTAACGGTAAATTTTCAAATTTGTCCGCCTAGACCCGCATCTTGAAAATGCCAAATTTGATTTGGTTAAATTTAGCATTGCGCATTAAATTTAATCTTTCTTGTTAAGGGGGAAGGGGCTTGAATTATGCTCTGCTTCCGGTTGCGAGGCAAAGCTGAAGCAAAAGGGCTCCCTTCCCCCTTAACGATCCCCCAGCCCCTACGACGCGAGAGGTTGCTGCACTGCGTGCAGGTTTATGTGGCGCTATCGCGCGGCACGTTTTTAAATTTGCAATGAAGCCAAATTCGGCTCGCGATTTAAAACTAAATTTGATAAAATCAGACCGTAGAATTTAAGGCGAAGTATTTTGAGATGATTTTTGGGGTTGCGCAGATAAAATTTAGCGTAGGCTGGACTTCTGCTTGCAGTTGCGAGTGCAACGAAGCAAAAATAGTCCGCCGAGCTAAATTTTAGCCAGCTCCGCTTCTTGCAAAGCAGTGAGCGAAGCGCAACTGAAAAAGCGCTCAAAAGACAAGCCTTGCCAAAAAAGGAAAACATGATGAAAATACTAATAGCAATCGACTCTTTCAAAGGCTCCCTTAGCTCCCTCGAGGCCGGCAACGCCGTAAAAGAGGGCATCGAGGCCTTAGGGAGTGAAGTGGACGAAGTGGTGGTAAAGCCCATCGCTGACGGCGGCGAGGGTAGCGTGGTGGCGCTAGCAGACGCGCTAAATGGCGAGTTTATCGACGTTATCGTGCAAAATCCTCTCGGCGAAAAGATCCCCGCCAGATACGCGCTAGCAGGCGAGCTGGGCATCCTCGAGATGGCGTCTTCTAGCGGCCTCATGCTGGTGGAAAAAGAGCGCCGAAACCCGATGAAAACGAGCACTTACGGCTTTGGGCAGATGATTTTGCATGCTATTAGCAAGGGCGCGCGTAAATTTATCGTCGGTATCGGCGGTAGCGCTACGAACGACGCGGGCACGGGCATGCTAAGCGCGCTTGGATACGAGTTTTTTGACGAAAACGGCGAGTTGCTCGAGGGCAAAGGCGAAAACCTCATAAAAATCACAAAAATCTCAAACAAAAATGTAGCCCCTGAGCTGCAAGAGTGCGAGTTTCTAGTGGCTTGCGACGTGGATAATCCTCTGTTTGGCAAAAACGGCGCGGCCTACGTCTACGGCCCGCAAAAGGGCGCGGACGAGCAGATGGTAAAGGATCTGGATGCGGGGCTTATTAGCTTTGCGAGTGCGACGAGCGAGCACTTTTCGAGCGAATTTTGGAACTTTAAGGGCGCGGGCGCGGCAGGCGGGCTAGGGTACGGGTTTGTGAGCTACCTAAACGCCAAACTAAAGCCCGGCATCGACATCATCATGGAGGAGATCCGCCTCGAAGAGGACGTGAAAAACGCCGATCTGATCATCACAGGCGAGGGGCGACTGGACTTTCAAAGCTCGATGGGCAAGACACCGACCGGAGTGGCCAAGATCGCCAAAAAATACGGCAAACCGATCATCGCGCTAGCAGGCAGCGTGGCGCCGTGCGCCGGTGGCTGTAACGAAAACGGCATCGACGCGTTTTTTAGCGTATTAAACGAGCCCGTTAGCCTAGAAGAAGCGATGGATAAACAAACCGCGATGCGCAATCTCAAAATGACTGCTGAGCAGGCATTGAGGCTATATTTGCTAGGGCGTAAAGGGTAAATTTATGGTTTCTACAACCGACGGCTCGGCGAGCGCGTTTGCCGATTCGTCGGCTTGGTTTCTTTTGCTTTGTCATTCGGTACTTAGTACTCTGTATATTTTACAAATACGGTTGAATGTTTTGCGGTTTTGTTGTGTCTGACAAGAAATGGTTTCATAAATTTAAACAAAAGCAAGCTGATTTTAGGCTATTCAAATTTACTAGTGCCATGGGATTGCTTTAAATAAATACATAATATTTACTGGTCAGCTGACATTCTTAATAAAGGAATATCATGTTTTGTCTGTTGGCGATGTAATTATTATGATACTAACAGCGTCAAATGTTTATTTATAGGCTATGTGCTTGGTAGCACTAACTTAAAAGTGGGTAAAAATTTAATTGTTATTGTAAGCAGATAAAAATAGGTAGCTGAAAAATAGATTAA
>CALISV010000044.1 GCA_938041615.1 uncultured Campylobacter sp.
TGAAGTCCCAGCCGTTGCTGGTTAGCTCGTTGCAGCAGCTCTCCCAGTAGTGATAGGTCATCTGGATGACGCCGTCTGGGACGATGCCTGTGACGTCAGCTTTGATGACGATGTAGCCGTATCTACTCCATGCTTTGATGAAGTCTCCTTGTTTGATACCGTAGCGTTCGGCTAGCGCAGGATTCATCTCAGCTATAGGTCCGATGCTATCTCCGCCCTCTTCGATAGCTTTTGAGCGTCTAGTCATGACGCCGCCGGCGTACTGATAGACTTTACGCGTAGTTAGCAGCTGTATCGGATACTCGGCGTCGGTCGGCTCGTCCACGCTACCGGCCATCACTTCGTACTCAGGCGGTAAATTTACGCGCTTAGCAAACTCGGCTTTTGTAGGCTCGATATCTGCGACGCTCTTTACGTGCAAGCAAGGGATAAATTTACCTTTGCCGTCCGGCGTAAAGAATTTTTTATCTAGATAGAGGCTCTGTCCGCCCATGCTATTTTCGTCCGGGCACGGCCAGTGCAAACCGTGGTGCTTTTTGATACGGTAGTAGCTCATGCCGCCGTATCTTCTAGGGTCGCACTTGCGCACCTCTTCCCAGATCTCTTCAGGGGAGTTAAAGTTAAACCCTTCCGTCGCTCCGAGCCTTCTGGCGATCTCGCAGATGATCCACCAGTCTTGTCTGGCGTCTCCCGGAGGCGTGATGACGTGCTCGTTGTGCTGTACGCGGCGCTCGGCGTTGGCGTAGAGGCCCTCTTTTTCGCTACTTGCCACGCCAGGTAGCACGACGTCGGCTTTACGCGACGTTTCGGTTAAGAATATATCCTGAACCACGTACATATCAACCTTTGAGATCGCTTTTAGGAAGTGGTTGGTGTTTGGGTCGGTTACGACCGGGTTTTCGCCCATCGTCCAGAAAAAGTGCACCCTGCCGTCGAGGATAGCGTTTGGTACTTCGGTTTTGTGGATGCCGATTTTACCGCTTAGTGAGCCTGGCTCTAGATGCCAAACCTGCTCGAACCACTCGCGCTGTTTCGGATCGGTTACCGAGCCTAAATTTGGGAAAATATTTGGCAACACGCCCATATCGCAGCAGCCTTGGACATTTTCTTGTCCACGTATCGGTAGGTCGCCGCTGCCTAGCTCGCAGATATTTCCCGTTAAAAGGAATAAATTTGATATATCGCAAACCGCGCCTACGCCGTGGTTAAAGTGCGTGACGCCCATACCGTGCGTGATGACGGCCGGACGGATAGTCGCGTACATGCGAGCCGCTTTTCTCACGTCCTCAGGGTTTAGATTGGTGTAGCTAGCGATGGCTTCAGGCGAATAGTCTTTGACCGCTTCGCGTACGTACTCTACGCCCTTGGTGTGCTCGTTTACGAAGTCCCAGTTAACTAAATTTTCCTCGAAAATAACGTAAATCAGCGAGTTTATAACCGCGATGTTGTGCTCGGGCGCTAGCTGCAAATGCACGTCCGCTCGGCTGGCAAATTCCGTTTTTATCGGGTCTACCACGATGAGCTTAGCGCCGCGGTTTAGCGCGCGCTGTATGTGCATAGCCGCGATCGGGTGGCCGTTTTCGGGGTTTGAGCCGATCATCAAGATACAATTACTATAAGGTCCGATCTCCGTGAAGCTGTTTGTCGCCGCTCCGTTACCGATTGTTTTGGCAAGACCTGCCACAGTCGGAGCGTGTCAAATTCTAGCGCAGTGATCGACGTTGTTCGTGCCGATTACGGCGCGCATTACTTTTTGCGCGACGTAGTTGTCCTCTAGCGTACAGCGAGCCGAGTAGTTGCCTACTAGCGCGTCCGGACCGTATTTTTCCTTGACCTCTTTCATCTTTGAGACGACTAGATCGAGCGCTTCGTCCCAGCTAGCCTCTTCAAAATCTCCGTCCTTGCTAAATACGCCGTCTTTTTTGCGGATTAGCGGTTTTGTCAGCCTATCAGGCGCCCCCACGTAGTCCCAGCCGTAAAAGCCCTTTAAGCACAGATTGCCCTGATTTACGGGGTTATCCTGCACTCCTAGCGCGCTTCTTATCACGTTGTTTTCGACGTGAAGCTCGACCTGACAGCCCGTGCCGCAGTACGGGCATATGACTTTGCCGGTCTTTGTCATTTTTTCTCCTTTTTTATATGCAAATTTTGCACATTTATTAAATATGAAATATTCGCATATTTGTCCTTAAAAGATAATAAATTCTCTTAATCTTATAAATCAGTTTTCAAATTTAAGATTTAATTTATATTTTATATCTGTAAATAAAGCTGCAATACCTGTAAAATCGTAACTTCTGGTGTATCATTTTAGTTACTTATAAAGGCATATTGAGAGATTTTATTAAGATTAGGATTAGAAATTGTATTAATGTAACTTAAAATTCTACTTCAACGCTTAATCAAATTTGATCCGTTTGCGAGGTGTAAAGCGAGCAAAAGGCGGCGAAATTTGCGGGATTAAATTTAGCGTAAGCGTTTTGTGATTTTTAAATTTTGTGGTGAGTCATTTTGAAGTGCGATAAATTTGGCGTGGGTTTTGGCGAGCTAAATTTGACCGCCGACCACGCGAAGCCAAATTTGATTCCGCGAGCGAGCCGCCAAATTCTGCCAAATTTGACCCGTTTGGCTAGCCGTTGCCAGCAAAACCGAGTCAAATTTGACGCGTTAAAGATCCTAGCGAGATAGTTCACTCCAAGCCCTTAAGCCGAGCGGATCAAAACCCGTGCGCCTTTTTTAGCTCCGGATCGATCGGTTTTTTTGCGCCGTCCCTTGTCACGCTCACGTAGGTCGCGATCGCGGATGTCACGTGTATGCACTCGCGAAAGCCCGCCGCATTTAGCCGCTGCGCCGTGACTTCGATCTTAGTTTTGATCGAGGTGTTGCCCACTTCCGTTATCTTGGCGTAGCAGCTCACGACGTCGCCGACGAAAACGGGCTGCTTAAATATAATCTCTTGCATCGAGATCGTCACGACGCGCTCGGGCGAGAGCTCCCGCGCGGCCTGCGCGCCGGCTAGGTCGATCTGGCTTAGTATCCAGCCGCCGAATATATTGCCCGCCGAGTTCGTGTCCTTTGGCAGCGCGACTTGTTTTATGCGCGGCTCGCCCATACCCTCTAACATTTCTTCCATTTTTTATCCTTTCGTTTTAGATTCGTAAATTTAGCGGCTATTTGCCGCGTTTGGCTTGCTTGCCCTCAAGTAAATTTACCGCGATTTCGTCAAATTTGACATGCTCGCCCGCTGGTAAAGCTAAATTTGTGCCGCGATTTAGCCCAAGCAAATCAAATTTGGCTTTTAAATTTGCTGGCTCTGTATTTTATTGTCTTAAATTTAGCAATCGGTAATAAAATTATGCAATATGCATTAAGGTTAAAATCTCAAATCCGACCTTGCCAAACCTGTCTTCCAGCTCGTTATTTGCCAAAACCGAAACCACGAATTTATCGTTTTTAAAGATATAGTATTTCTTAAATTTAAATGCGCTCAGCACGAAAAACATCGCCATAAACGCAAGCTTTAGCACAAAAACTATCGGAAAAGCTAGAGCGTTTTCGTATTTTTCATTAAAATTTTTACCGCCTGATACGTAGTCTTTCGCCTCGCCTACGATAGGGTAAAAACCGTAGCCGATATTTGTAAATCATCGTTAAACTCAAGCCGAATTTGATCCGCATGAGCTTTAAAAATTTTAGAATCTGACCTGTAAGAGTCGTGGAGTAAGTAGTCGCCGTATATCCTTGTGTAGACATTTTTTCTATTTTCAAAAAAATAGCACCGCCG
This sequence comes from uncultured Campylobacter sp., assembly GCA_938041615.1. Classification (GTDB taxonomy): domain Bacteria; phylum Campylobacterota; class Campylobacteria; order Campylobacterales; family Campylobacteraceae; genus Campylobacter_A. The sequence goes on from CALISV010000044.1 coordinate 3,785, forward strand.
AAAAATACGCACACCCAATTATGCCGATAACGCCGGTAGCCAAAGCCGCTTTTCTGATATGTTCGTCAAATGGGTCGGCTTGCGGCTCAATATTAGTAAAAATCAAAAATAAAGATAGCGGGATAAAAATA
>CALISV010000045.1 GCA_938041615.1 uncultured Campylobacter sp.
ATCGGTTCCTGCCGGACAAGGCAATTGATCTCGTCGATGAGGCGGCGGCAAAGCTGCGCACGGAGATCGAGTCCATGCCCGCACCGCTTGACGAGATTCGGCGCAAGATCCTCCAACTCGACATCGAGGAGGAGGCTCTGAAAAAGGAGACGGACGAGGCATCGAAAGAAAAGCTCGCCGCTCTTGTTGCGGAGAAGGAGCAGCTCCACACCGAGGAAGCGAAACTCCAAGCAAAATGGGAGAGTGAAACCCAGGCGATCCTGCGCGTGCGTGCCATCAAGAAGGAGATGGACGAACTGCGCGGCGAGATGGAGGCGGCGGAGCGTGCCCAGAACCTCGCGCGCGCTTCGGAGCTGAAATACGGCAAGATGCCGGAGCTCGAGAAGAAGCTCGCGGACGAGGAAGCGGCGATTGCCGCGCAGTCCGAGGGCGAGCGCATGCTCAAGGAGGAGGTTGGCGAGGAGGACATCGCACGCGTTGTCAGTCGTTGGACGGGCATCCCCGTGACAAAGATGATGACGGGCGAGCGCGAGAAGCTGCTCCACCTCGAAGAGGTGCTGCATGAGCGCGTCGTCGGTCAGGACGAGGCGGTAACGGCAGTCAGCGAGGCAATCCTGCGTGCACGTGCGGGCATCAAGGATCCGAACCGTCCGATTGGCTCCTTCATCTTCCTCGGCCCCACGGGCGTGGGCAAGACCGAGCTTGCAAAGACGCTCGCCGAGTCCCTCTTTGACGATGAGCGGAGCATGATCCGCATCGACATGAGCGAGTACATGGAGAAGCACAGCGTCTCGCGTCTCATCGGCGCGCCTCCGGGATATGTCGGGTTTGAAGAGGGTGGCATACTCACAAACGCCGTTAAAAAGCACCCCTATAGCGTGATTTTATTTGACGAGATCGAAAAGGCAAGCGACGAGATGATAAACGTCTTTTTGCAAATTTTCGACAGCGCAAGCCTCACCGATAACACTGGCGCAAAGAGCGATTTTCGCAACGCCGTCATCATAATGAGCTCAAATTTGGGCTCAAAAGAGGCTCCGACGCTGGGCTTTAGCAAGGATGAAAGCGGCAAAGCGGACTCGGCGGTGAAGGGATTTTTCAGCCCCGAGTTTCGCAACCGCATCGATAAAATCGTGCATTTTAACGACCTTAGCGAGGACGCGCTAAGCCTCATCGCGCAAAAGATAATTAACGAGATAAACTCAAGCCTCGCCGAGAAAAAAGTCGTCATAAAAGCCTCCGCCGAAGCTAAAAAATACCTATGGCAAAAGGGTTATAGCAAGGAATTTGGCGCGCGAAATTTAAAACGCCTAGTTCAAGACGAGATCTCGACCAAGCTTAGCGACGAGATACTTTTCGGCGCGCTAAAAAACGGCGGCGTCGCAAACATCACGCTAAAAAACGGCGAGCTTACGTTTAAATTTGAAAATCTAAAATAAACGGTCGCGGGGTCAAATTTGGAAAAAATCTATAACTTTCCCGACCCCGCAAACGCCCCTGCAAACTCCCCTTTAGCCCTCGGCGGCGACTTAAGCGCCGAGGCTCTTTTGCAGGCTTACGACAAAGGCATTTTCCCGTGGTTTTTACCCGGCGAGCCCATATACTGGTGGTCGCCAGACCCGCGCGCGGTGCTGATTCCAAGCGAAGTGCGCGTGCAAAAAAGCATAAAATCCGCGCTTAAAAAATTTGAAGTGCGGTTTGATTACGACTTTGAAAATTTCCTAAAAATATGCAAAAGCGAGCGCGAAAAACGCGAACCCACGTGGCTATCGGGAGACATCGTGAGCGCCTATGCAAATTTACATCGTCTCGGCGTCTCGCACAGCGTAGAGGTTTATGAGGACGGCGAGCTGGCGGGTGGGCTTTACGGGCAAATTTTTGGCAAGGTCTTTTGCGGCGAGAGTATGATCAGCCTAAAAACCGGCGCGTCAAAAGTCGCTCTCATAGCGCTTTGCCGCGCTTTAGAGCCGTTTGATTTTCTCATCGACTGTCAGGTTATGAACGAACATCTAAAATTTATGGGCGCAAAAGCGATGAAGCGAAGCGAGTTTTTAGCCAAATTTAACGAGTTAAAAAAGCAGCCTAGCGGGTTTAGCGAATTTAAAAATTTACTCTAAATTTGGAACGTCTTTTGCTTATTATCTCGTAAAATTTAGATAAAAAAGGCAAGAAAATGTTCGCAGGTATCCAAACCTCAAAATCAAAACCGCTCGTAGAAAGCGCACTGGCAAGCAGAAATTTACGCCAGCAGATGATTTCTAGCAACATAGCAAACATCGATACACCTTTTTATAAAGCCCGCGACATCGCGTTTGAAGCGGCCTTGTCGCAAACAGCGCAAGAGATATACGGCAAAGACGAAAATAAAATTTTAAAACTCGCGCAAACAAACGGCGCGCACTTTCCTCGCGTGGATTTTCCGGCGTCAAACGGTGCGACGATATTTTTACGCGACGGACACATGGCGCGAAACGACGCAAACACCGTCGATCTAGACGTCGAAACGACGGAGCTAAGCAAAAACGCGATAATGGTAACCGCGCTAGATAGAGCCATGAGACAAAGCGGTCAGATATTTAAAAACGTGATCGACGCTAGCAGTAAAATTTAAGGATAGATTATGAGTAATTATTTAAGCGACTTTGATATCAGCGGATACGGACTAAGCGCCCAGCGCTTTAGAATGAACGTCATTAGTTCCAACATCGCCAACGCAAATACCGTGCGAACGGCGGAAGGCGGTCCGTATAGACGCCGCGAGGTGATATTTAAGGCGGTTGATTTTGATAGCGTGCTAAACGACGAAGTGGCAAAAAAACACAACTTGCTCGAATACGAAAATCCGCTAGACGATAAATTCTATACAAAAGACGCAAAACCTGCTATAATGAGCGTCGTAGTTGACAAGATAGTGCGCGACGATAAGGATTTTAAGCTAAAATACGATCCGTCTCACCCCGACGCCGACGCGAGGGGATACGTAGCGTACCCAAATATCAATCCAGTCATCGAAATGGCGGACTTGATCGAGGCCACGCGCGCCTATCAGGCAAACGTTTCGGCATTTCAGTCGGCTAAAACGATCGCTCAAAGCGCGTTAGAATTATTACAAGGTTAAATTTTATGACAAATATAGATAAAATCGGCTCGGTCGCTTCGCCGTTTGAAAAAAAAGAAGCAAAAACTCTGCAAAATCAAAAAGGCGAGTTAAATTTCGGCGATATGCTCGATAACTCGCTAAAAGAGCTAAACGAGATACAAATCAATGCAGACAAAGCCATCGCCGATCTAGCAACTGGCGAGGTAAAAGACCTACACCAAGCAGCCATCGCCATCGGTAAGGCCGACACGTCGATGAAACTCATGCTAGAGATCCGCAATAAGGCCCTAAGCGCATACAAAGAAATCTCAAGAACGCAAATTTAAGCCTTGAATCAGCGAAAATCAAAAACAATCGCTTTATTTGCGTTTATTCTGTTTTTTATCTGCATATTTTTGGCAGTTATCTTTTACCGAGCAAATATCGAAAGACGACTGCCAAAACTAGAAACTAGCGACATAAACACAGCCCTTCGCGGCAACATAATAACAAAAGACGGTTTTAGCATCACAGGTAGCCAAAAGCTCTACAAAGTGATGGTAGATACTAGAAACATCGACCCCGATAAAAAAGATCTATTTATCAAACTCTACTGTATATATAGCGGCGACGATATCAAGCGCGTAACTAAAATCATCAACAGCCAAAAAGGCGCCGTTACGCTATCCTATAAGATCGATGCCAAAGGCGCGGCGTATCTACAGGAGCTATCAAAAAAGCTGTATAGAAAAAAAATCTTTATCCCATACGAAGACCCAAATACCGGTGCTGCGATACTGCGTAATATGAGCATAATAGAAAGCGGCGAAAGCAGGCAATATGTCGCTGCCGACGCGCTCACTCCGATGATAGGCTACGTAAAAAAGGTCGAAAAAGACGGTATCACCAAAACAGAGGGCGTAAAAGGCGTAGAAAAAGCCTACGAATACTACATCTCCTCGATCCAAGACGCCAAACTGATAGGCCCGAAAGATATCGGAAATAACATCATCCTTACGAGCGATTCAAATTTGGCTAACCGCGTGGACGGATACGATATCATCTTAAACGCCTCGCTTAAACTGCAAACCAGACTAGAGCAGATCATCGACGAAAAGAAAGAATTTCTAAACGCAAAAGAGATAATCGTAGGCATAATGGACTCAAAAACAGGCGGCCTACTAGCGCTTGCCAGCACCTCTAGATATAGCCCCTCAAACATCAGAAAACAAGACTACAAGTCACTAAACTCCTCAGCAACCGAGTATGCATACGAGGTCGGTTCGGTATTTAAACCGTTTATTTTCGCCCTTCTTTTAGCAAACGACAAAATCAATCCGCTCGAGCGGATAAACACCTACAACGGCGTCTACCAGCTAGGCAAACGCACGATAAAAGACACGCACCCAGAGCCATTTCTCACGGCTGAGGATATCATCGTATACAGCTCAAATATCGGCATGATACAAATCGCCCAGCGCCTAGACGGTTCTCAAATTTACTCAGGGCTTTTAAATTTCGGCTTCACACAAAAAACCGGCATCGATATGCCATACGAGCAGGTCGGAAATATGCCGCCAGTAGCCAAGCTAAATTCTCAAATTTACAAGGCCACGATCAGCTACGGATACGGCTTGCAAGCGACTTTTATCCAGCTTTT
>CALISV010000046.1 GCA_938041615.1 uncultured Campylobacter sp.
AAAAGCAGTTTGATGATAGGCTCGGCTAAAATAATGCCGCCGATAGCCGCCGCAAAGAGCAGAAAATATAAAATTTCAAAGCTTTTTCGCATCCATTTTAGAGCTTCGGCTTCGCTCCCTGCCTTAATCTGGCGCGTGATTTTAGGAAAAAGCGCAGTCGAAAGCGCGATCGCAAATATCGCTAAAGGCAGCTGAAAAATGCGGTTAGCGTAGAAAAGATAGCTGATCGATCCCGCCGCCAAAAACGACGCCAGCCACGTATCCATAAACGAGCTTAGCTGCATAGCGGATGATCCCACTAGACCGTGGAAAAAGTTGCTAAAAAAGCCCTTCGTATCGGCTCTTTTTCCGCGGGCAAATTTAACTAGGCCGCCAAAAAATAGCTTTGAGATGCCGTTAAATTTAAGAGCGATAAGGTGCGCAATGAGCTGTAAAATGCCGCCTATAACGACGCCGAAACTCAAATAATAAGCCACGATTTTGGGCTCCTGTCCGCGAGCCAAAATCAAAGAGCCGATCATGGCTAAATTTAACAGCGCCGTCGAAAATGCCGTCGTCGCGAAGTGTCCGCGGTACTGCAAAAGCGAGGCTAAAAAAGTAACGGCAAAGATGAGTGCGAGGTAGTAAAAGTTGATTTTTACGAGCGGAACGGCTTCGTTTATGTCGCTAGGCGCCAAACCGGTAGCGATAACGGCGGTAAAAAACGGGGCGAATAAATTTACCAAAAGCGTGAGAACACCGATAAAGGCTAGAAATTTAAGAAAAATCTCGGCGCTAAAGAGCGATTTTTTGTTTGATTTTGTAAAATTTGGCAAAAAGGCGTTGGCAAAAGCCCCCTCGCCAAAGATACGGCGCAGTAAATTTGGTATCTTAAATGCGATAAAAAATATATCGCTGTAAATGCCAGCACCTAAAGTAGAAGCCGTGAGCAGGTCGCGCACGAGCCCTAAAACTCGCGAAACCATGATGCCGATACTGTTTGAAAAAAAGCCTTTGATAAACACGAAAATCCTAGTAAATTTTTAGCGCAATGATAGGCAAATTTAGTTTTAAAAGACGTAAAATCAAGAGTTTTTAATGAAATTTTAGAGATAATCGACTAAAAATCAAAAAATTGCGAGAGTATCACGTGCCAGAAAACCAAAACGCGCAGCAAAACTTCCTAGCCGAGATGGAGGTCGAGACCGCCAATCCGTACGGCGAGATATTAAATTTAGTAAAAAGCTTCGGCGTCGATAGCAAATTTATAGATTTTGATATCATAGAGATCAAAACAGAGTGTAAGGTGGCGGGCGAGAGCCAGCCTCGCCAAATCGCAGAAGACAAGCTAAATATCTTTGATAACGATAAATTTTACGTAGATAGAGTTGAGAGTATCAAGCAAAGCTATCTGGTTAAATTTTACGACATTAGGCGGGTAAAACCTACGCCTTTGCCTAACGTTTCGGTAAATGCAAATAAAAATTTGACCAAAATTTTAGCCACGGTTTCGCAAAACGCCGACACGGTTTATTTTAA
>CALISV010000047.1 GCA_938041615.1 uncultured Campylobacter sp.
ACCGACCAGCTTGGATTTTCTTTTTGCATGATTATAAAATGCCTTAAAATTTAAAAACAGAGATCCAAAAGTAGATATTTGTCGTCAAATTTTGCTTTGCGTTTTGTCTGTTTTTATGATCTTGTCGGTTTGTGTAATTTTTATACCGCTTATTTCTCGCAGTCCTTCGCGGTTAGCTCTACTTTGCTAAAAAGCGTGCCGTTTGGTATACGGTAGTTCATTACGATACTTTTTGCTTTTTGTAGCACCATAAGGGTATTTTGATCAGAGCAAAAATCCTCCATCAAAAGCTCTTTCATGGTAGACGTAAATTCTTTTTTATATTCGTCCGCGATAGCTTCCCAGTCTATGTTTTGCGAGTTTTTAAAGACGTATTCGTAGATGATTATATCGTTTTTGCAACTTACTTCAGTAGCCTTTATGTTTTCGTCTTCTATTTGATTTAGTGCTGATTTAGCGCCGATGGTGGCTAGTCTCAGATACGGACTGCACTCCGCGCCAGCCAGAGCTAGTGCAAGAGCGCAAACGAGTACAATTTTTCTCATCTTTTTGGCGTTACCAGCATATTGACGTAGCGGCCTTCTAGTAGCGGCTCTTTATCGCGGTCGGAGACCTCTTTTACCATCTCCCAGACTTTTTGCAGCATCGCGACGCCCGCTTCTGGATTGCTCATCTCGCGACCTTTTAAAAATACGCGAAATTTGACGTGTTTGCCGTCCTCTAGAAACTCAAGAGCGTGCTTGACTTTGTAGTTGATGTCGTTTTGAGCGATTTTGACGGAGAGTTTGATCTCTTTTACTTCGATCGTTTTTTGCTTTTTCTTGGCCTCTTTTTGTTTTTTTTCCTGCTGGTAGCGGAATTTGCCGTAGTCCATTATCTTGCAAACGGGAGGTTTAGCATCAGGTGCGATTAGCACCAGATCAAGCCCCATTTTCTCGGCGATTTTCAAGGCCTCTACTCTTGGGATGACGCCGTATGCGGTGCCGTCGTCTCCCACGCATCTCACTTCGCTCGCTCTGATATCTTCGTTGAGCAACACTTCGTTTTCTTTAGCCAATTAGTTTTTTCCTTTAAGTTGAAATTTGTTGATTATATCCAAAAATATTGTGTTTTTATTGTATTTTTCGTAGAAATTTATTGCGCTGTGACAATTTTTGCGGATTTTGGTAAAAGCCAGGCTTAGCATAAAGCCGCACCTAGCTTAAATTTAGCGGATTTTGGTCCGTATTTCAAAAACTTACCTCGGCGAGTTTTGATTTTAGCAGTTCGACGAATTCATCCAGCTTCATATCTTTTTGCTCTCTAGTCGTGCGGTCGCGCAAGGCGATGGCGCTATTTGCCACTTCGTTGTCGCCCAGCACCGCGATCATCGGCACGCGTTGTTTTTCTGCGGTGCGGATGCGTTTGTTTAGGCTCTCGTTTTTGCTAGCGATTTCGCTATCTACGCCGATTTTGCGTAGCTCTTTGGCGACGGTTTTAGCGTAGTCTAGGTGCGCGTCGCTGATCGGCACGATGACTACTTGCGTCGGAGCTACGAAAAACGGTAGCTCGCCTCCCGTGTGCTCGATCAAAATGCCGATAAACCTCTCAAAGCTTCCCAGTAGCGCGCGGTGAAGCATGACGGGCTGCTGGCGCTCGTTATTTGCGTCGATGTAGCCCAGATCAAAGCGCTCAGGTAGGTTAAAATCGACCTGGATCGTGCCGCACTGCCATTTTCGTTTTAACGCGTCGGTGATTTTGATGTCGATTTTTGGGCCGTAGAATGCGCCGCCGCCCTCGTCGATACCGTATTTAAAGCCGTTTTCGTCAAGCGCTTCTTTTAGAGCTTTTGTCGCCGTTTCCCAAATTTCGTCCCCGCCGATAGCTTTTGCAGGCTTGGTCGAAATCTCCATCTCGTAGTGGAAGCCGAAATTTTCCATTATTTTGCCAGCAAATTTTAAAATTTCTAGGATATTTTCTTTTATCTGGCTCGGCATACAAAAGATGTGCGAGTCATCCTGGGCAAATTCGCGTACCCTGAAAAGTCCGTGTAAAACGCCGCTTTTTTCGTGGCGATGCACGACGCCGTATTCGAAAAATTTAAGCGGCAAATCGCGGTACGAGCGGATGTCGCTTTGATAAACCTTGATGTGGCCGACGCAGTTCATCGGCTTTATGCCGTATTCTGCCTCGTCGATCGTCGTAAAGTACATATTTTCTTTATAGTTTGCGTAGTGGCCGCTCTTTTTCCATACGTCGGCTTTTAGTAGCTCTGGTCCGCGCACTGGCTCGTAGCCTCGGTCGCGGTGCGCTTTGTATAAAATTTGCTCTAGTTTGGAGCGCAAACGTCCGCCGTTTGGTAACCAGATCGGTAGGCCGCCGCCCACTTCATCATCAAATGTAAATAACTTCATCTCGACGCCAAGCTTCCTGTGGTCGCGTTTCTTGGCCTCTTCGATGATGCGGATGTGCTCTTTTAGGCTCTCTTTATCGGCAAATGCCGTACCGTAGATGCGGTTTATCATCTCGCGCGTCTCGTCGCCGCCTAGATACGCTCCGGCTACTCGCGTTAGTTTAAAGAATTTTAAAAATTTGGTATTTGGCAAGTGCGGTCCGCGGCACAAATCCTCGAAATTTCCTTGCTTGTAGCTGCTGACTTCGCCCTCGGGGATGCGTTTTAGCACCTCTTGTTTTAGCTCGTCGTCTTTAAATTTATCACTCATAAAGGCTTTTGTGGAGCTTGCTTTGACGATGTCAAGCTTAGCTTCAGCGAGCTCTTTCATCTTGGCTTCTATCGCCGCTAGATCTTCGTCGCTAAGCTTGCTGTTGGCCTCATCGACCTTGAAATCATAATAAAATCCGTCCTCGACGTTTGGTCCGACGAAAAATTTAGCCTGCGGATAAAGCTCTTTGATCGCCTGCGCCATGAGGTGCGCACAGGAGTGCCTGATGACGTTTAGCGCGTCTGGGGAGTTGTCAAAATAAATCGGTTCTGCGGCGTTTTCTCGCCCGTTGATACTCTGGGTATCGACTATGTTTCCATCCAGTTTGTATGCGATGATATCGCTCATTTTACGTCCTTTTTATCGAAACATCTTTCTTACGCTGAAAGAATTGGGCTTGATTTTAGCTAAATTGTTTTTAAGCTTTACTTAATGTTTTATTTGATTTGGGTTTAAACGGCGGTCAAATTTGAGTTTTGAATATAATAGAATATATTGATTAAATTTTAAATATTGTTAAATCGGTAATATTTTCAATATAATTTATTATATTTTAAGAAAACTATCGCTAATATTTCATCGAATGAATCATGCATTATCTCGTCTTTGCATTGTTTTGATTCATTTTTCTCCCAAATTGCGCAAAGGAGTGGTTGCCTTTGCGCCTTAGTCTTTGAAATTTATTCCCAAAAACCCGCACAAATTTGACGCTAACGAGTTAAATTTTAGAAAATAAATACATTTTGGCTTTAGTTGGCAAATTTGACGTTTGGATTTACGATACGAATTAAGTAAAATTTGATGAAATTTGAATCAAAAGAAGCGAAATGGTGGCCCCGAATGGACTCGAACCATCGACCACTACCATGTCAAGGTAGTGCTCTACCAACTGAGCTACGGGACCGAAAAATGGAAATTTACCCAAAATAATATTGAAATTAGCTTAAATTTTGCGATTTTTCGTAAAAAGCGAAATTTGAGTGCGATCGGATTTTGTCAAATTTGATCACGCTCTACAATCTGAAAATAAAATTACATAAAAGATTACACCTTAGTAGAAAAATCTTGATAAATCTTAAAAATAAAATCTCATAAATTCATATCTTTTTTGTCAAATTTGCATTAAATCCCCTAAATTTAGGGACATTTATAATAGAGTAAATTTTTAATAAAACTCACAGCAAACTCACGATATTATAATTATAATGCCGTTATGATATTTCATCCAAAGGAGAATGTATGCAAGAGCAAATGTCAAGACGCGACTTGTTAAAGCTAGGTATGGCGGGCGCGGGTGCGCTAGCACTTGGTGCTGTAAATGCGCAAGCAAGCGCGTTAAACGCAAAAGACGTCAAATTTGACGAAGAGTGGGACGTGATCATCATCGGCTCGGGCTTTGCGGGACTTGCGGCGGGCTTAAAAGCGGCGCAAAAAGGCAGCAAGGTACTAATCCTGGAAAAAATGGGTCGCATCGGCGGCAACTCCGTAATCAACGGCGGCGGCATGGCGGTCGCAAACAACCCGGTGCAAGCAAAAACTAACATCAAAGATAGCAAAGAGCTATTTATCGCCGACTGTCTAAAAGCCGGCCTTGGCATCAACCACACCGAGCTTTTGGAGACATTAGTCGATCGCGGTATGGACGCGTATAACTTCCTAGTTGAAAACGGCGTTCAGTTTAAAGAGCACTGCGCGCACTTCGGCGGTCACACCGTAGCCCGCTCGCTGCTAACTACAAACGATAGCGGCTCTGGCTACATCCAGCCGATACTCGAGAAATTTGAAGCGCTAAAAGACAAAGGCTGCGAGCTTCGCCGCCGCGCCAAATTTGACGACTTCGTGCTAGACGACAGCGGCCGCGTCGTGGGCGTAACGATCAGAGAAGAGTATAGATTCGACGATAAGCTTTACAGCGACGACCTAGAAAACACGAGCGGTACGAAAAAAACGTTAAAAGCAAATAAGGGCGTCGTTTTAGCAGCTGGCGGATTTTGCCGCGATAAGGCGTTTAGAAAGCTTCAAGACCCGAGGATTCCGGATGACGTCGATAGCACGAACCACCCGGGAGCGACTGCTGGCGCGCTGCTAAAAGCCTTTGAGATCGGCGCGTATCCGGTGCAAGTAGACTGGATCCAGTTTGGTCCGTGGGCGAGCCCTGATGAGAAGGGTTTCGGTACCGCTCCGATCCTAACTCAGCAAGGCACCTTTAAATACGGCATCGCGGTCGATATCCGCACCGGCAAGCGCTTTATGAACGAGCTAGCCGACCGCAAAACGCGCGCGGACGCGGAGTTTAAAATTTTACGCGAAAAACCGGGCGCATATCCGATAACCTTCGCCGACACCAAAATGGCGTTTAAAGACCTAAGCGAAGAGATTATCCAAAAAGGCATGGGTAGCGGCAAGATAGTTGGCGAGTGTGCTACGCTCGATGACATCGCTAAAAAATACGGCGTGCCTGCTGATGCGCTAAAAGAAACCGTCAAGAAATATAACGAAGGCGTCAAAGCTAAAAAAGACGAATTTGGCAAACAAGAAAGTGCGCTAAGCGAGATCAACGAGGCAGGACCGTTCTACGTCATCCGCCTATCGCCGAAGCCTCACCACACCATGGGCGGCCTAAAAATCAATACCAAAGCTGAGGTTATCTCAAGCAAGACGAACAAACCGATCCCAGGCCTATATGCAGCAGGCGAGATCACTGGAGGTACGCACGGCGCGAGCAGACTCGGTACTGTTGCGATCACCGATTGTATAGTGTTTGGGATGATTGCCGGAGAAAATCTGGCTTAAATTTGCGGCGTCTTTTGAGCGTCTTTGAATGAGTTTGAAATTTTAAGTCCACGGCAGACTACTTGTCTAGCCTTGACTTAAAATTTCTGCACAACATTCAAATCCA
>CALISV010000048.1 GCA_938041615.1 uncultured Campylobacter sp.
GATGAACGCGATTTTGGCGGTATTTGCTCTAAAAGACAGCGACGCGGGGCTCATCGAAGCCGATGTGAATAGTGAATTTGGGATGGACGAGTTCGGCCTGCAAAACGAGACGCCGAATAACTTCAGGCTCGTAAAAGACCGCTCCGTGCGCTATTTCATCAACTCTCAATCGGTCTCGAAAAAAAATCTAAGCACGATCGCCGGCGAATACGTGAAATTTTTAGGCGCGAAAAACGCCGGCGAAATGAGTAGCGGCAGCTTGCTAAAATTACTTGATTTTATCGCCGAGAAAAAAGATGCGGCGCACGCTCAAAGCCTATCGGAGCTTCAAAGCGCTTTTGTGGAATTTAGCCGCACAAAAAAGCAGCTGGATGAAATTTTAGATCAAGAGCGCAAGATTGAGGAGTTAAAGGAATTTGCTCGCTTCGAGATTGAAAAAATCGAGCGCGTATCGCCTAAGATCGGCGAATATGAGGAGCTTTTGCAGATCAAAAAAAAGCTTAGTAAAAAAGATAAGATTGAGGAACTTTGGGCTAGGGCGCAGGGTGTTTTTGAGTTGGAGCGCAGCGTCATCGAAGCGCTAAGTCTTAGCGGACTGGATAGCGCGTTTTTTGAGGATGCGATGAACGAGCTGCGGCTAAAGCGAGAAAGCTTGAATTTAGACGAGCTCGAAAATATCGACATAGAGAAAATTTTAGATCGTATCGAAGCTCTTAGCGCGCTAAATAGGCGCTACGGAAGCGTAGAAGAGGCTTTAGCTACGCTTGAAGCGCGCAAGAAGGAGCTTGAGCATTACGAGCAGTTAAGCTTTGAAAAAACCAAGTTGCAAGTGGAATTTAAACGTCTTAGCGAAAGCACCGCTATCCTTGCCGAAAAAATCAGCGAGGCTCGCAAGGGCACTAAAAAACGGCTCGGGGATCTGGTAAATTCCTATCTAAAGCAGCTTTATATGGACGGAGTGGAGCTTAGTTTTAAGCCTACGGCGCTTAGTGAGTGCGGCACAGACGAAATTTGCGTCAGATTGTGCAAGACGGAATTTAAAAATTTAAGCTCAGGCGAAACGAACCGCCTACGCCTTGCTTTCATCGCGGCAAGCTTGGAGCTTACAAATAACGGCGAGGGAATTTTAATCTTAGACGAGATTGATTCAAATTTAAGTGGAAAAGAGGCGATGAGTATCGCTAACGTGCTGGTAAAAATTTCAAAATTTTATCAAATTTTTGCGATCTCGCACCAGCCGCAGCTTAGCTCAAAGGCTGCGTCACACTTTTTAGTAAGTAAAACGAACGGCAAATCTAGCGTGAGATTATTAAGCGAAAATGAGAAAATAACAGAGCTAGCTCGTATGATAAGTGGCGAGACTATTACTGCAGAAGCCCTGGAATTCGCTAAAAAACTAAGGCAAAGCTGAAGGAATTTTAAGCTTAAGTTTAAATCTGAAATTTTTCGCTACAATACCGCGTTTAATTTAAATTTAAGTGTGATTTTGCAAAACGACGTAAAATCCGCTTCGAAAAATTTTATCAAGTGAGTTTTATGATTATAGATACACATTGCCATTTAGACGATGCTAGTTTCGACGCCGATTTGGACGCGGTGATTGAGCGCGCCACGATTGCAGGCGTGCGCAGCATCATCATTCCCGGTGCCGATGTAGCAGACCTAGATAAGGCATGTAAAATTTCGCATGCATGGGATAATGTGTATTTTGCCGTAGGGGTACATCCATACGAGATAGATTCTTTCGATATGGAGGTGCTGAAGCGGTATGCTGATGATCCCAAATGTGTGGGCGTTGGCGAATGCGGGCTTGATTACTTCAGACTTAAGCAGCAAGAGAGCAAGGAAACCAAAGCCTTAGAAATCTCCCGCCAAAAAGATGCCTTCATCTCACAAATCGATCTAGCAGCACAACTTCAAAAACCACTTATAGTCCATATCCGAGAAGCAAACGAAGATAGCTTTGGAATTCTAAAAGATCGCGCCGGCGATTTATGCGGCGGTGTTTTACACTGCTTCAATGCCAGCAAGCTTTTGCTAGGTCTTAGCGAATACGGATTTTACTTCGGTATCGGCGGAGTTTTGACGTTTAAGAACGCAAAAAATTTGGTTCAAATTTTGCCCCAAATTTCGCGAGATAGGCTGCTGCTTGAAACAGATGCGCCGTATCTAACGCCTGAGCCTTTTAGGGGGCGCAGAAACGAGCCTGCATTTACGCGATTAGTTGCGACGAAGATGGCTGAGATTTTAAATTTAAAAGAAGAAGAGGTAATGGAAATAACAACAAAAAATGCAAAGAAAATCTTTACGAAATTTAACACGTAATCAAGGAGAAAAATGAAAATCTTTAGAGTAATAATGCTGTGTTTGGCATGTACGGGGTGGCTTTTTGCGACCGCGGCTAGCAGCGACGCAGAGCAAACCCAAAAGATGATATTAAAAGAATTTGACATAGATGCTAAATTTTTACAAAGCTCTCACTACGCTTCTATAAAAAATTCCATCAAGGACGGTAAGAGAAAAGAGTTTACCGACACCGTCAAAAACGGCTACAAACACATCCCGATGCTTCAAAAGATCATAAACGACTCAGGTATCCCTGAGTCGTTTTTATATCTTGCTATGACGGAGTCCGGTTTTTCAAATCACATAGTTTCTAGCAAAAAAGCCATCGGAATTTGGCAGTTTATGGAGTCTACGGCAAAACTTTATGGTCTTAGAGTCGATAAATATACCGACGAGCGAAAAGACCCGATGGCGGCTACCGTTGCAGCTACAAAATACCTACAGAGTCTAAAAAACGACTTTGGCAAGTGGTATCTTGCAATGATGGCTTACAATTGCGGCGACACTAGATTAAGGGAAGGTATTAAAAAAGCCGGAACTACCGATCTGGCAACATTGCTAGACGATAAAAAAAGCTATATTCCAAAAGAAACTAAAAATTTCGTCAAGAAAATTTTAGTCATTGCGCATATAGCAAAAGAGCAGGAAAATTTGCTCGCTAAAACGCAGGCTCTAAGCGGTACGAACGGTATAGAGCTATCAAAGATAGATGTCCCTGGCGGTACAACGCTGATGGAGGTAGGAGACAGCATAGGACTTAGCCTAAAAAAGATGAAAGAATACAATATGCATCTAAAATTCGTCTATACTCCGCCAACGGAAAAGCCTTATTATCTTTATATCCCATCAAATAAAAAGAAAATGTTTAGCGACAACTTCGAGGCGGCACAAAATAGAAAATTTGAAATTTATACCGTCAAAGAAATCGATACATTGCTAACTATAGCCCAAAAAACCGGTGTAAATCATAAAATCATAAAAGAGTACAACGGACTTGCTTCAAACGAGATCAAGCCTAGTCAAAAGCTAGTTATCCCAAGTGAGCAAAACGTAAACTATCTAGCCGAGTATATGGTAAAAAGCGGAGATACGCTTGGAGAAGTTTCGCAGAAATTTGACGTAGCGCTTGAGGATCTAAAAGAAGCTAATACGCTTATGAGCTCAAACAGCTCGATCGGAGCCAAACTTGCCGCAACCGAGTAGGGCTAAATTTATATTTTTTAGTCTATTTTTCGTATTTTTTATGAGTGGTTGTTCGTTTTTGACATCGCCGTTTGGCGGGATCACCGGTAGCGGCGGCACAAAAAAAAGCGGTAAGATAAACAGCTCAAAGGGCATGCATGAAGCAACCATGCGCCCTTATACCATAAACGGAAAAACATACTATCCGACCGTCGTAAAGGTTGGCGATAGGGCCAGCGGTATAGCTAGCTGGTACGGTCCTGATTTTCATGGCAAAAAGACTTCAAACGGCGAGACTTACGATATGCACGCTATGACGGCGGCACATAAGACTCTGCCGATGAATACGATGGTGCGCGTGACAAATATAAAAAACGGCAAAAATATCATCGTACGCATAAATGACCGCGGTCCTTTTGTTGCAGGGCGCGTGATAGATCTGTCAAAAACGGGTGCGGTGAAACTTGATGTATTTAACGCCGGTACGGCTCCAGTTTTGCTAGAGGTCGTCGGCTTTAACGGCAATGTCGGCGGCGGAGCGGTCGTAGCATCAGCCCAGCCTAGCTCAAAACAGCCTAGCTCGCAAAAACCGAGCACCCAGACTAAGTCGCAGCTGCAACAACAGCAGCAACAAACTTTTGTTGGCGGTATTTTCATGGTGCAAATCGGCGCATTTAAAAATTTAAGCGGCGCAAATGCCTTTAAGCAGCAGCACGCGGGACAATACGGCAACGGCGCTTATGATACCGTTATAAAGTCCTACGAGCTTGACGGTGGTAAAATTTACAGAGTGTTTATAAGCGGATTTAGGAGCGAAGAAGAAGCAAAAGACTTCATAAGCGCAGGGCACATCTCTGGCGCATTTTTCGTGAGGGAATAAAATGCAAAGAAAGACAAAAGAGACGGATATCAGCCTAGAGCTTGAAATTTACGGTAGCGGGAAAGCTGAGATAAGCACGGGTATAGGGTTTTTCGATCATATGCTTGAGGCTTTTTGCAAGCACGCTCTTTTTGATATGAAGGTTGTCTGCAAGGGCGATCTGCACGTAGATTTTCATCATAGCGTAGAGGACGTGGGTATAGTTATCGGGCAGGCTTTGCGCGAAAAAATTTATCCGCTTAGCGGAGTCGAGAGATTTGGCGAAGCGACGGTGGTGATGGACGAGGCGGCGGTAAACTGCGCCCTTGACCTCTCAAATCGCCCGTTTTTGGTATACGAGAGTATAAACGAGGGCAAGGTCGGCGAATTTGACGTAGAGCTGGCGAACGAATTTTTCCAAGCCCTAGCGTTTAATGCCGCAATCACGCTGCATATCGCTAAAATTCGCGGACGAAACTCTCATCATATTTTAGAGGCGAGTTTTAAAGCCTGTGCCGTCGCACTAAGAAGAGCCTTGGCTAAAAATTCCAGGATCGGCGTGCCTAGCACAAAAGGCGTGTTATGATAGAGATTATATTTTTAGACGTCGACGGATGCCTAACCGACGGCAAGATCGTCTATAGTCCAAACGGCGACGAGCTTAAATTTTTTGACGTCAAGGACGGATACGCCATCGAGAGCTGGCTAAAGCTCGGGAAAAAAGTTGCAATCATCACGGGCAGAAGCTCACCTATCGTTGAAAAAAGGGCGCAGGATCTAAAGATAACGCACGTCTATCAAGGCGTTAGCGATAAGCTTAAAATCGCAAAACAGATACTAGAATTTGAAGGGTTGGAGTTTGAAAACGCTGCAGCCATAGGTGATGATTATAACGACTACAAGCTGCTAAAAAGCGTCGGATGGAGCTTTAAGCCCAAAAATGCAATCAAAGAGCTTGAAGTAAGAACAAAACTAAACTATAAAGGCGGCAACGGCGCGGTGCGCGAGATGATAGAGATACTTATCCGCAGCGAGGGCCTAATGCAAGAGTGGGCTAAGCGTTGGTTATAAGGATTTTTTACCTAGTCGTTAGCGTTTTTAGCGTGGCGATGGTTTATTTGGCGATTGAGGAGCCTTACTATAGCGATCTTTTAAGCGGCGGTGAGGTGAGCGCGAGCATGCAGATGGGCGCGGTCACGGACTACGAGATGAACGCCACTGCAGTAAACGCTAGGTATGAAGCCGACACGTGCAATAGATATAAAGATAGAGACGAGTGTTTAAAATTTAAAGGCGTGGCGATAAGGGGCGACAAGGAGCACAATATCAGTTCAGATGAGGCGATTTATCAAGGGGATTTATTAAAATTTAAAAATAATGTTAGATATATAAACAAC
>CALISV010000049.1 GCA_938041615.1 uncultured Campylobacter sp.
TTACCGTTTTATCCTTCACTCCGTCCATGATGAGCTGCAAGAAGCTGTGCTGATCGCGCGAGCCGATGAGTCCGACGGGCGTGAGTCCGTAGCGTTTGTAGCCTTTTTTCTTACCCAGACTTTCCGCCCATAGCTGCACATACCAGTCGTTAAACTCCAAAAACCTATCGCCGTAGCTAAAAATTACGTTGATTTTAGCGTTTTTGTGAGTCGCGTAGTGGTAGGCTTTTTGTAGTAACGTGTCGTCGCCGTCCTCTAAAAATCGCTTTTTACACGCCCGCGCGCCTTCCAGTAGCGCCGCCGCGTCGTATCCGCACAGCATTAGCGGTACGAGTCCGATCGCGCTAAGTACGCTAAATCTACCGCCGACGTTTTTAGGGATATTAAAAAATTTGACGCCGTTTTGCTTCGCGTAGGCTTCTAGCGGCGAGGCGGGATCGGTGATGACGATGAAATTTCGGCTCAAATTTGACGGCTTAAAGCGCTCCAAAATACACTTAAATAGCGTGATCGTCTCGATCGTGGTGCCTGATTTTGACGAGATGATAAAAAGCGTTTCGTCAAATTTGACGCTTTTACAAACGCTCTCAAAGCTAAAGGCATCCACGTTATCGAGAAAATAAAGCTCTCGCTCGCGGCTCCTTTTAGCGCCTGATAGCATCGTTTTTAGCGCCTTTACGCCCAGGCTGCTACCACCGATGCCTACTAGCACGACGCTTTTTATATGCGCGAGCGTCGCCTCATACTCGGCTATTTCGCTGAGCAAATTTGCGCCGATTTCTGGCAGGTGATAGTAGCCGATCTCGCCGCCTTTTAGCTCGTCGTTCATGCGCTTGGCGTAGGAGCCGATCGCGCTTAGCGGCGTTTTTTCGAAAAATAGCTCATTTTTTAGCATTTTTGCCTAGCTCGTAGAAGAAATTAGTCGCCTGCACGAAGCCCTCGACGCTACCGCAGTCAAAGCGCTTGCCTTTAAATTTATACGCTAGCACCATGCCGTCTTTGGCTTGCTCTTTTAGGGCGTCGGTGATTTGCACTTCGCCGTTTTTGCCGGGCTTGGTACGCTCTAGGATAGTGAAGATGTCAGGCGTGAGGATATAGCGACCGATGACGGCGAGGTTGCTCGGAGCTTCTTTAGGGTCCGGTTTTTCGACCATGTCGCTCACCATCAGTAGATCGTCCTCTATCGCGCGACCCGTGACGATGCCGTAGTTTTTGCTTTGCTCGATCGGTACCTCCATCACGGCGACGATGCTGCAGCGGTATTTTTCGTAGATTTTTACCATTTGTGATAGCACGCCTTCGCCCTCTTCGTTGATGCAGAGGTCATCAGCTAACACTACGCCAAAAGGCTCGTCTCGCACGAGGACTTTACCCGTGTGGATGGCGTTGCCTAGGCCTCTCATGCTCTCTTGGCGCGTGAATGAAAACGTGCAGCGCGCCATCAGTTCGCGGATATCGACGAGCAGGTGCTCTTTGTTTGTGCCTGAGATCTGATGCTCGAGCTCGTAGCTGATATCAAAATAATCCTCCAGCGCGCGTTTGCCGCGACCGGTGATGAACGCCATGTTTTTCATGCCGGCCTCTAGCGCCTCGTCCACGCCATAGTGGATCAGCGGTTTTGTTAGGATCGGCAGCATCTCTTTTGGTAGCGATTTAGTTGCGGGCAAAAATCTGGTGCCATAGCCCGCAGCCGGAAATAAACAAGTCTGTATCATAATTTTCCTTTTGATTTTTTAGGAGATTATAGCGAGTTTTGGCTAATTTGGAGTATTAAGGATGATTTGGCGATAAATTTGCGGCTTGCCTTGCAGGGGGGGGGGAACGAAGTGAAATTACTAAAAGCCATCTCACGGTACGTTGCCTTAATTCTTGATGTTCAAATTTGAAGTTAAAATTGCAAATTTTACTTGCCGATATTTGCATCTCTATGGTGCTAATTTATTTTCATCAAATTTAACGTTACGTATTTGTAGCTTCTATCAAATTAAAGCTTTCCTCTTTTATTGGGAGAGGAAGGGGATTCTACTTACGGTCTGCTTGCAGCTACGAGCAAAGCGAAGTAGAGTGTCGCCTTCCTTTACTTCGCGCTCGTAACTGTCCGAGACAGACCCTCTCCCAAACCCTCTCTAACCCCACTGCACGTTTAAGGTGGCGACACTGCTTTGCTCGCGCAAAGCGTCGCAGATTTTGGAAATTTTGTTGGAATTAAATTTGCAAATTTATAGTTTTCAAGATACGGGTCTCGGTGAGTAAAATTTAAAATAAAGCTAAAAGTAGGGCGCAAATTTACAAATTTAAAATGCGCCGAATTTGACTAGCAAATTTGACCGCCAGGCGGCGGCAAATTTATATCCCTCTAAACGCCGCCTTCGCGTTTTCTAGGTCGTTTGCGTCTGGGTGAGTCGCAGCTCTTGCCCATCTGGCTTCGCGCTCCGGAGTTACGGCGTAGCGCGGGTCGTTTGGCGCTGCTTCGCCCATTTTGCGTAGTTGCTCGATGACTTTTGGATCGATCGCGCCTTGACAGTAAAACTCGCGTAAAATTTCATTTTCGCCCTCGCGTAGCACGACTTTTGCCTTTTCTAGGCAGTTCATCGCGTGCTCGTGCTCGGGATCCATGCCCAGCGTCATAAATACGCCGACTTTCTTGCCCCTTACCTCGCGCAAAAAGCGTTTAAATTTAGGCTCCGCGTCGCCCTTATCGACGTAAAATCCAAGCGCGATAAAGTCGTAACCGTCCAAATTTAGGTGCAGATCCTCGGTAAATTTGACCGCCTCACAGCCAAGTTCGTTTGCGATGGCAAGACCGACTTTCTCGGTATTTCCCGTCGCGCTCGTGTAGATAACTATTTTTTTCATTCAAAGTCCTTTTGTGAGATATTTGCTACTTCGGTGCCGATCGACATACCCCAAAATACGCCGTCCGTCGTGTAGTTTAAAAAGCCGTTTTCTATGCTCATATAGCCTTTGCTTTCGCATTTTTTGAAAAACTCCGTTAGCGCGTCAAACGTCTCATCGCTAACTAGGCTTTTAACCTGCGCGAGGTCGATTTTCGGGTACATAAAGAGGCTTTTTAGCCGTCCCTCGGCGCGCTGTTTGTCGTCTACTTTGTTTATCATACGCATTTTTTCTTTAGCGTTATAGATGTCGTAGTAGCCTAGCCTTCCGCCAGAGCCTCTACCTAGCGGCAGGATATCGGCGCCCTCGTGGCTTAGGCGGATATACTGATAGCGGTCGCGGCCGATGCGGTTAAATTTAGTATGCTCTAGCACCTCGTAGTTACCCGTACCCAGCAGCTTTTCAAAGAAAGCGTTGTGTAGTTTATGCTCGTAGTTCACGTCGTAGTAGTCCTGCGAGACCGTCTTTGCGAGCTCTGATTTTTCAAAAAGCTGAAGCGAATAAAAGCTCGTGCTG
>CALISV010000050.1 GCA_938041615.1 uncultured Campylobacter sp.
CAAAATCCACCGCCTTTGGCACGAAAAAGGCAGAGAAAGCAACGCTACCATGCTGTTTGGCCACGTAGAAAGCAGGCAAAACCGCATCGATCACATGCTGAGGATTCGCGATTTACAGGACAAAACTGGCGGATTTAACGCCTTTATCCCGCTTGTTTATCAGCGCGACAACAACTATCTAAAAGTGGAAAACTATCCCGGCTCGGCCGAAATTTTAAAGACCTTTGCGATCTCGCGCCTAGTGCTCGATAACGTCGCGCACATAAAGGCGTACTGGGCGACCTCGACGATAAATTTAGCCATGGTCGCGCAGGAATTTGGCGCTGATGATTTAGACGGCACGATAGAAAAAGAGAGTATCCAAAGCGCGGCCGGAGCGAAATCGGCAAGCGGTATGAGCTTGAGAAATTTTACCGATCTCATTCAGACTTCGGGCTTTGTCCCCGTCGAGCGAGATAGCCTGTATAACGAACTAAAAATTTACGATAACTAAGGGGGCGAAATTGGATTTTTTTAAACTAAAGCAAAACGGCACTAGCGTAAAAACCGAGTTTAGCGCAGGACTCACGACCTTTTTAACGATGATGTATATCGTGCCCGTAAATGCGATAATCATGAGCAAGACAGGCATGCCGATGGATGCGCTCATCACGGCTACGGCGCTCATAACCGTGATCGCTACCGTGCTAAACGGCGTATGGGCGAACACGCCCGTGGCTATGAGCGTGGGAATGGGGCTGAACGCTTATTTTACATTTGGTCTAGTGCTAGGCATGCAAATACCGTGGCAGACAGCTTTGGGCGTGGTTTTTATCTCGGGTATAATTTTCGTCGTGCTATCTTTTACAAATTTTAGAATCTGGGTCTTAAAATCAATCCCCGATGACGTCAGACGCTCGATAAGCGCTGGCATTGGTGCGTTTATCGCCTTTGTCGGACTTCAGCAGATGGGCGTAGTCGTAAATAACGACGCGGTGCTGGTAGGGCTTGGAAATTTAAAAGATCCAAACGTTATTTTGGGCTTTGTGGGGCTATTTTTCGTTATACTTTTTTGGGCGTGGAAGGTCAAAGGCGCCTTCATAATCGCGGTTTTGACGACATCGGTGATCGCTTGGATTTTCGGTATCGCGCCCTATCCGAAAGAATTTATCTCGCTACCGGCTTCGATATCGCCGATATTTTTAGAGCTTGATATCATGGGCGCGCTATCTTTTGCGCTGCTACCGGTGATCGTTACCTTTTTCGTGACCGATCTTTTTGACTCTATCGGCACGCTAGCGGGCGTTGGAAACAGAGCGGGGATCTTTGACGAGAGCAATCAAAAAGGCGTGGAAAAACTAGAAAAAACCCTCGAAGCCGACGCGGTAGCTACGGTAGCCGGCTCATTAGTAGGCGTTAGTACGACGACGTCATTTGCCGAGAGCGCTAGCGGCGTAGAAGAGGGCGGCAAGACGGGACTAACGGCGGTATTTTGCGGACTATTTTTCGTGCTTACGATTTTTATGCTGCCGCTTTTTAAAGCCATCCCTTCAAACGCGATATATCCGATACTCGTGATGGTGGGCGTGCTGATGTTTAGCGAGCTTGGAAATATAAATTTTAAAGATCCGGCCATCGCTATCTCGACGTTTTTGATAGTTATTTTGATGCCGCTTACGTACTCGATCACGACGGGACTTTCGTTTGGATTTATGGCGTATCTGCTGGTTCGTATCATGAGACGCGAGTGGGAATACGTAAATATCGGCGTTATAGTGCTTGCGCTCATTAGTTTCATAGTATTTTTAGTGCATTAAGGAGAGAATATGCTGAAGTATCCGTTTGAGGAATTTCACAAAGACGTAAAAATAATGGTGCGAGATATCAAAGCAAATTTCGAGCCCGAAGTGATTTTAGCAATCGCCCGCGGCGGGCTTACTTTGGGGCATTTTTTAGCGAGCTTGCTAAATAACCGCAATCTTTTTACGCTAAACTCAATCCACTACGAAGAGACTCAAAAGCTCGATACCATCGATATCTTTAACATCCCCGATCTATCTAAATTTAATAAAATTTTGATAGTGGACGATATGATCGATACGGGCGAGAGCATGATAGCTATCAAGCAAGAGCTTTTAAAGCGCTTCCCGCATATCGAGCTAAAGATCGCGACTATCTTTTATAAACGCAAAGCTCTTTTGCTGCCTGATTTCACGGTAAGAGAGGCACATGAGTGGATAGAGTTTTTCTGGGAAGAGCAAATTTAAGCCCAAATTTTAGCCATGTTGCGCTCGGAAACGTTTTTACTTTTTATCATCTGCCTTATTGATTTTTGCTTTTTGTCGTATGCGATTAGCACGCTTAGCATCAGCTACTACGAGGCGGATGCATTTTATAACTCGCCTAAAATTTCAGCCGTTTTGGCTAGAGCTTCGGTTGAGATTTTCGGACAAAACGACTATGCCTTGCGCCTTCCTTTTGTTATTTGTCACACTTTTAGCGTCGCGCTACTCTACAAGGTATCAAAGCAAATTTTAAAGCGTAAATTTGACCGAGTAGTAAGCGCGGTCGTGTTTATACTGCTTCCTGCGACGATGGCGTCGGCGATCTTGGTAAACGACGCCGGCATCATAATCGCGCTTTCGCTTTTAAGTATTTATCTTTATCAGCTACGCAAAATGCTAGCCTTTTACGCGCTTTTATTCGTGTTGCCTTTTGTTAGCGGCGCATTTTTGGTTTATTTTTCGGCTATTTTTATATTTGCCGTCTATAGGCGCGACGCTAAGATGGCGTGGGTGGCGGCGCTGCTTTTTGCGCTTTGTTTTTATCTTTACGGATTTAACTCGGGCGGTAAACCAAGAGGCCATCTGCTTGATACCGTGAGTATTTTTGCAGCCGCGTTTTCGCCTTTTGTTTTCGTCTATTTCGTCTATGCTATGTATAGAATTTGGATAAAAGAGACCAAAAATTTGCTCTGGTTCGTTTGTATAACGGCATTTTTGTTTTGCTTGGTTTTATCGATCAGACAGCGGCTTGAGCTCGAAAACTACTTGCCTTTTTGCGTTATTTCGGTGCCGATTTTGGTTCGGGTATTTTTTAGCTCGTACCGCGTGAGATTGCCGATGTTTAGACGCGGGTATAAAATTTTAGCTTCATTTGCCGTGGTTTCTTTGCTTGCGGGATTTTTGTTTGTGCTTTTTAACGAAACGCTTTATGGCGTGCTAAAAGATCCGACCAAGCATTTTGTTTACAGATATCACGTAGCAAAAGAGCTTGCAAAAGAGCTAAAAAATGAGGGCGTAGAAAAAATTTTCACGGATGATAAAAAGCTAGCCTTGAGACTTAAATTTTACGGCATAGATACGCAGCCGGACGCAAATTTACGACTAGCAAATTTGGACTTAAAAGATAATTATGGTAATATAGCGCTCTATAAATTCGGCGTAAAAATCGCAAATTTTAAGATTATAAAAGATGATTAGAGGATAAATTTGATGAAAAAAGCTTTTACTATGCTAGAGCTTGTCGTTGTGATCGTGGTAATAGGAATAATAGCTGCCGCTGCGCTACCAAGAATCAACGATGATCATATCGCCGAAGCCGCCGATCAAGTGATGTCGCATATCCGCTATACTCAGCACTTGGCGATGCAGGATAGCAAGGTGGGTGACGGAGACAAATGGTATAAGAAGAGATGGAGTATAGGCTTTACTGAGGCGAAGGTTTGCAGTGACGCTAAGGGTAATTGGAAATATACTATTTATTTTGACGATAGCGAAAAGGGCAACCCAAATTCTGCAAAAGAAGTAGCTAAAGATCCTCAAAATCCGAGTAAATTTATGAGCGCTGGCTGGAGTGGTGGCGATACTTATTGTGATC
>CALISV010000051.1 GCA_938041615.1 uncultured Campylobacter sp.
AAATTTAGAGATTTTCTATCACCCTTTTTGTTTCTAGTGCGATTTCTAGCTCCTCGTTAGTCGGCACGACGAGAGTTTTTACCGCCGCGTCAGAGGCGCTGAGATCTCGTATGCCGCCGCTTGCGGCAAAATTTAGCTCATGATCGATCTTTATACCCATGTGCGTTAGGTCGTTGCAGATTTTCTCGCGGCTATACGGGGCGTTTTCGCCGATACCGCCGGTAAAAACTACCGCATCCACTCTACCCAAAACCGCGTAATACGCGCCGATATATTTTTTTATACGGTAGCAAAACATCTCAAATGCTAGATGTGCGCGCTCGTCGCCGCCTTGCATCTTGACGACCACTTCGCGCATATCGTTTGAGCCGCAGATGCCTAGCAGTCCGCTCTTTTTGTTTAAAAACGCGTCTATGCCCTCGGCCGTGAGCTCGCCTAAATTTAAAAGATAAGTAAGCACCGCAGGATCCATATCGCCGCTTCTAGTGCCCATTATCAGGCCTTCTAGCGGGCTTAAGCCCATCGAGGTATCGACGCTTTTGCCTCCTTGCACGGCGCAGGCGGAGGCTCCGTTGCCTAGATGCAGCGAGATAGCGTTAAATTTCTCGTACGGCACGCCTAGATGCTCGGCAGCCTTTTTGGTCACGTAGTGGTGTGAAGTGCCGTGAAAACCGTATCTGCGGATGTGCAGCCTCTTGCAAAGATCAAATGGCAGAGCGTAGCGGTAGGCGTACTCGGGGATAGTTTGATGAAATACGGTATCAAAAACGACGACGTGAGGCACCTTTTTGCCGCTTCCGTTTTTGTCTGTTTCTTGCATTGCATTTCTTATGCCTGCTAGGTGGCCCGGGTTGTGAAGGGGTGCCAGCACGGAGTTTTGCTCGATTTTGGCGATCACGTCAGGGGTAACTAGAGCCGAGTCGCTAAAGCTCTCGCCGCCGTGCACGATGCGGTGCCCGATACCGTCTAGCTCGCTAAAATCATGCAGGATATTTGAGCTAGCAAACAGTCGCCTCATCGCCTCAAGCCCCTCGTGGTGGTCTTTTAGCGGCGCGCGCTCCTCGTAAATTTTATCCGAGCCGACGTCTTTTAGCTTGGCATAGGAGCTTGCTTCGCCGATCTTTTCGACTAGGCCGCTAGCGATGACGCGGTTATCGGCCATATCGAAAAGCTGAAATTTAACCGACGAGCTGCCTGAGTTTAGAACCAAAATTTTCACTATTTTTCTCCTTCGTTTGCGGCTTGTATCGCGCTGATTAGGACCGTATTTACGACGTCTCCCACGCCGCATCCGCGGCTTAGGTCGTTTACCGGTTTTTTTAGACCTTGCAAGATCGGTCCGACGGCGACGCAGTTTGCGCTTCTTTGCGCGATTTTATAGCCGATATTGCCCGCGTTTAAATTTGGAAATACAAAAACATTCGCGCGACCCGCTACGTCGCTGTTTGGCAGCTTTTTGCGCGCTACAGCTGGATCTATGGCCGCATCGTACTGTACGGGAGCTTCGATTTTTAGGGCTGGAGCTAGATCGTGTGCTATCTCGCCAGCGCTTCTAACCAGATCGATATCAGCGCCGTTGCCGCTATCTCCGCTAGAGTAGCTTAGCATCGCTACTCGTGGTTCTAGTCCAAAAGCGCGCGCCGTATCAGCCGAGGCTAGAGCGATTTGCGCTAGTTGCCGGGCATCCGGATTTGGATTTATCGCGCAGTCGGCGTAGATCAGGATCTCCTCGTCAAAGCACATTATAAACGAGCTTGAAACTAGCGGGCTATCAGGGCGGGTTTTGATGATCTGAAGTGCTGGGCGGATGGTGTGCGCCGTGGTCGTGTTTGCACCGCTTACCATGGCATCAGCTAGTCCTTCTTGTACCATCATCGTAGCAAAATACGTCCTATCTCGCACGAGTTCGCAAGCTTGTTCTACGCTTACGCCCTTGCTTTTGCGAGCTTCAAAAAGCGCGGCGGTTAGGCGATCTGCGTACTCGTTTTTTTCTAAATTTATAAATCTTGCGCCGCTTAAATTTACCCCGAGCTTCTCCGCGTCAAATTTAACTTCGTTTTCGTCGCCCAAAAGGATCAAATTTACCGCGCCGCTTTTTAGTAAAATTTCGCTCGCTCTTAGTATCCGCTCGTCTTCGCTTTCAGGCAAAACGACGGTTTTTTTATCTTTTGCGGCGAGTTTAAATAGCGAATTTTCAAACCTCAAAGGCGTGATTATATCTTGCTTTGCATTTAAAATTTCATCCAAATTTCCGCTTACGATCAGCCTTGAGTTTCGCGTAAAAAAGCTCAAATTTTCGCGGCAAAAAACCGGAACGTTTAAATTTCTAGCGATCTGTAAATTTAGCTCTATTTCGCCGATATTTGCGATGCTTTTTGCAGGCTTAACGAGTACGAAATCAGCGCTCTCGGCCAGTCGGTCAAACTCATCTATCGCGCTTTTAAAAAACTCACGCTCACTGCCGTTTTCAAAAGCCTTTTGGGCATTTTCGAGCCCGTAAAAATCATTGATGGGATCAAAAACGGCTACATTTTTAAATTTTGTTGATATAATTTCGTAAATTTCTTGAAAATTCGCGCCAAGCGCAAGGATAGAATCGGCCATAATTTTCCTTTTGGAACTTGATTTGCTTATTTTATCGTAAAATTTTCACTTTAAGGTAAAACGTGAGAAAAAATATTTACTTTTGCGCCCTTGCAGCAGCGTTTTTGAGCGGGTGCTTGCCTAGCGCCGACCCTCGCATAGACATGAAGCCGCCCGTTTACGTCGAGCAGCTTCCCGCCAAGCAGGTCAATAACCAACCAAACGCGGGCAGTCTTTTTGGTCGCGGCGACAACCCGCTTTTTGCCGACCGCAAGGCGATGAACGTAAACGACATCGTAACCGTCGTCATCAGCGAGCGCGCCAACCAAAGCTCCAGCGGCAAGCACGACACGAGTAAAAACAGCACGATAAGCCTTGGCGGAGGGATATTTACCGCAGGTTCGGCACCGCTATCGACGCTGGCTACCCAGCTAAACAAGGCCGGCGATATCGGCTTTAGCGCGGGCAATAAAAACGAATTTACGGGTGCGGGATCTAGCGTGCGCGCAGAGGCCTTTACGACTACGATCTCGGCACGCATCATCAAAGTGCTAGAAAACGGCAACTACTTTATCGAGGGTTCGCGCGAACTGCTCATAAACGGCGAAAAGCAGATCATGCAGCTTAGCGGCGTGATCCGCCCGTACGACATCTCAAATGCCAACGAGATCGACTCGCGCTACATCGCCGACGCTAAGATCTTATATAAAACCGAAGGCGACGTGGATAGGGCGACGAGGAAGCCGTGGGGGACGAAGCTTATGGAGGCGATCTGGCCTTTTTAGTCTCCTTTATTTTTTGGCGGCTTGTCTTTTTGTCCTATACTTCGTTGCTTTTAAATTTGGCTCGGTCATTACCGACGAGGTAACTCCC
>CALISV010000052.1 GCA_938041615.1 uncultured Campylobacter sp.
CGGCGGTTGCGAGCTTGCACGCATCAAAATTCGGATCGATGTTGCCCTGCTGAGCCGTCACCGTCCAAAATCCTATCGGCGTGGTCGGGCTTGTTTGGGAGTTTGTTAGCCCGTAGATGAAGTTATTTATCAAAACGTGGTTTAAATTTATATTTCTGCGGCATCCATGGATAGTGTGGTTGCCTCCTATTGCGAGTCCGTCGCCGTCGCCGGTTACTACGATGACGTGTTTGTCCGGGTTTGCTAGCTTGATACCCGTAGCGTAGGCGATCGCGCGCCCGTGCGTGGTGTGGACAGTGTTGCAGTTGATATAGGAGCTAAAGCGCCCCGAGCAGCCGATGCCAGATACCACACACACGTCGTTCATGTCCCAGCCGAGCTTGTCGATTGCGCGGATTAGCGCCTTTAGTATCACGCCGTCGCCGCAGCCCCAGCACCACAGAGTCGGCATTTTGTCCGTGCGTAGGTAGTTATCGTAGTTAAATGCCATCAAAATTCTCCTATTTTTTGCGCGATTTCTTGCGGACTGATCGGGCGACCGTTGGCTTTTAGTAGCGTTTTAAAGTCGTCTCTTAGCGTGGCTTTGATTATCTCGCCCGTATACTGACCCAAATTTAACTCGCAGATCAAAATTTTGCTAAATTTAGCCGAGATTTCTCGTAGTTTCGCACTTGGTGTGGGAAATAGCGTAATAGGCTTAAAAAGCCCTATTTTTACGCCTTTTTCGCGTAAATTTAGCACCGCTTCTTTTGCCGAGCGGGCCACTGAGCCAAACGCGATAATGCAAATATCCGCGTCATCTAGCATAAAATCCTCCCAGAGCTCAAGCTCGTGCGTGTGCGCGTTTATTTTATTAAAAAGGCGCTTGATGTTGTAGTCCACGACCGCGCCGTCCTCGGTCGGGAAGCCCGTCTCGCCGTGATGCAGCCCCGTGACGTGATAGCGGTAACCGCCGAAAAATTTATTTAGCGTTGCGGGCTCATCTGGAGCTGCTTTGTATGGACGGTAGTCTGCCGGATCGCCGCTAAACTGCCTGCGCGAGTAGATTTCAAGCTCACTAATCTGCGGCAGCACGGCCTTCGCGTGCATATGTCCGATCGTCTCATCCAGCAACAAAAACACGGGCGTCATAAACCGCTCGGCGAGATTAAACGCGCGAACGGTCTGCGTATAGCACTCTTCTAAGCTAGATGGCGCGATAACGATACTGTTTACGTCGCCGTGAGTCGGGTTTTTCGCCTGCAGGAGATCACCCTGCGCCACGCGTGTAGGCAGCCCCGTGCTAGGTCCGCCGCGCATGACGTTTACGATCACTAGCGGCACCTCCGCGATAAATCCTAGCCCGATCTGCTCGGCCTTTAGCGAGATGCCGGGGCCCGAGCTTGCCGTCATCGCCTTTGCTCCGCTCATCGAGGCTCCAAGCGCCACCGAGATGCCAGCGATCTCGTCCTCCATCTGGATAAATTTGCCGCCGTGCTTTGGCAGCAAGACGCTTAGCTCGTGCGCGATCTCGCTGCTTGGCGTGATCGGATAACCGCCGAAAAAGTTACACCCGCACTCCACCGCCGCAAGCGCGACTAGCTCATTGCCGCTAGCGATGATTTCTCTTTTATCGCCGTTATTATTTAAAAATTCGCTCATTGTCCCGCTTCTAATTTTTCAAATTTATTCTCTTTTACGGCGGTAGAGCGCTCTTTACTTTGGGCGGTTAGTTTGGCAAATTTAAAGCCCTTTTCTGCCACGTAAATCGCAAAATCGGGGCAGTGCAGCTCGCACTCGCGGCACCCTATACAGGCCTCGGGATGCACGACTTCGATCGTTTTGCCTAGCACCGCGCGCGGCTCGACGGCCATCGCCAGCACGCCCGCAGGACAGCGGCTCACGCAGATATCGCACGCCTTACAGCGCGAGATATCGACCCAAACGGGAACGTCGTTTCGTATCAGCATATTTTTCCTTATCAAATTTAACTAGTAACGATAATTTTATAGCATTTAAGTTAAATTTGGTATTTAAATCGGATAGTAAAATAAAATTTGGAGATTTTTTGTATGAAAACGAGCAAATTTGAAACGCCCGTGCGGATGTTTTTACGTTTTTTAGCTCAAATTTAATGGCCATTGCGGCAAAATTGGCGTAGAGTAAATTTAGAAGTCAAATTTGCCGCCGCCGATCCGTAAATTTGACGACGATTTAACGGATACGGCGGTAAATTTTAAGACTTAAAACAGCCGAATTTATAGTTATTTTAATCCCTCACGCCCACTTTGCCAAACCCAGAAAATCTATTTGACGCGAGGCACGACGTACTTTTATTTTTGCATGACACGACGTAGGAATTTAGCTCTTTTTTGCCTTTTTTGCGTGTGTTTTTGTCGTTTAGATTCATAAAATCCACCATATTTTTACCCTTGGTATGATGCGTAAAAGCTACGGTGCCGTCTTTTTCTACGCTGCTTACGATGCCTACGTGAGTGACGATTTTGGCTTTTTTGTTATTTTTCGTACTTCTAGTCGTGTTGTTGAAAAATATCAAATCCCCCACCTGCGGATTATCAAACGCGATCAGATTTTTACTCTCGTAAAGCTTAAACATAGCTTCGCTTTTTAAACCGCGCTTGGTGTAAAATTTATCGAGTTCCTTTTCGTCAAAGAAGTCTCGATTAAATTTTTTATTTATAAGCGCCACAAAGCCCGAGCAGTCGCCGCCGTCTCTTTTACCTATATATCCTTGCAGGAGATTTAGCAGGGCCGTTTCTTTTGCGTCGAGTCGGTCGCCGGTTTTACCATGAAATGTCTTGCTTCCCCAATTTTGGATTTTATCCTTTTCTAGCGAAGTAGTAGCTTGGGTTTTACTTTGCTTCGTTAACATCGAATTTTTGGGGGTGCCTGACGAAACGTTAGCGCACCCCGACATAAAAGCCGCTAAAAATAGGGCGTAAATTTTAATTTTATAATTTACAAGCATCGGCTACGCGATTACCCCGCTTTCTTTTAGAAATTTGATATTTGCAGCCGTTTGCGATTCGCCTTTTTCAAGAGCCGCTTTTTCCTCCGCGCTTGGCTCTTTTATCTCGCACACGCCGCCCTTGCCTAGCTTAACGAGTCTGCCGCCCGCGCACTCGCCCTCTATCACGCAGCAGCTTAGCCACTGTTCGCTGCCGGTTTTTATCGCCTCGCACATCTTGGCCGCAGCCGCGCCCGGAGCATAGTATGCCGACGTGCCAAGCAGCTTAACGATCTTCGCGCCGCCAGTTTTAGCCTCCTGCGATACCGCGTCAAATTCGCCGCCCAGATCCACGCTCACGTTGCTTTGTAGCGCGACCATATCGTCGTTATGAGAGCCTATGATGTGCGCGCTAAATGCGCTGTTTTTTAGCCCTGTTTTTTGAGATATCTCGTATTTTAGGCGCGCAGAGTCTAGCTCGCCAGCCATGCCTAGCACCCTACTTTTATCAAAACCGCTCGTTTTATAGACTAGATACGTGAGCACGTCAAGCGGGTTGGTTACGTTTATGATGACGCAGTTTGGGGCAAATTTGGCGATTTTCTCCACCGTGCCTTTTACGATGCCGGCGTTTTTTAGCAGCAGATCTTCTCTAGTCTGCCCCTCTTTTCTAGGGCTTCCGGCCGTTACAACTACGATGTCACTATCCTTAATAAGCTCAAAATCATCACCGCCGGCGACGCTCACATCCAGACCAAAAACCGCCGCGCTCTGAGATAGATCGATCGCCTTTGCGCGCGCCACGTCGCCGAAAATATCCACCAGCACGATCTCGTCTGCGATGCCTCTTAGCAAAATAGCGCTAGCCGCGCTTGCGCCTACGTTTCCGGCTCCGATAACTGAAATTTTCATTTTTTTCCTTTTTTATAAAATTTGGTTTTGTAAAATTTGATTAAACGTCGCGCTCGGCCTCATCGCCGCGCTCGCCTTTTTATCATCCGGCTTATAGTATCCGCCAATATCGACCTTTCGCCCTTGCACCGCGTTTATTTGGGCCACGATCGTGCTCTCGTTTTGCGCGAGATTTTGGGCGGCGAGTTTAAATTTATCGCCCAGCTGCGTACCGCTAGCGGCAAGCTCGCTCGCCCAGTAAAGCGCGATATAAAAATGGCTCGCGCGCGTATCTAGCTGTCCGACTTCAAACCGCGGGGCTTTGTTTTCTTTTAGATAGCGCTCTACGGCCGCATTTAGCGTATCGGCTAAAATTTGCGCCTCAGGGCTTTGCTTAAAGCCGGCTAACTGCTCAAGACTAGCGCCCAGAGCCAAAAACTCACCCAAACTATCCCAGCTTAGGTGATTTTGCTCCAGCAGCTGTTCGGCGAGTCTCGGCGCGCTGCCTCCGGCTCCCGTTTCAAAGATACTTCCGCCCTCTAGCAGCGGCACGATAGAGAGCATCTTAGCGCTGGTTTCAAGCTCCAAGATCGGAAAAAGATCGGTCAGATAGTCGCGCAAGACGTTGCCCGTGACGCTGATGCAGTCTTTGCCTCGCCTCATGATCTCAAGCGATTTTTTGCAAGCGGCCGCGGGAGACAATATCTCTATATCAAGCCCGCTCGCATCCGCGCTTGCTAGCTGCGCTCTTACTTTTTTTAGGATTTCTCGGTCGTGAGCCCTGTTTTTGTCCAGCCAAAATATCGCCTTTTGTCCCGTGATTTTCGCGCGTTTTAGCGCTAGCTCGACCCAGTTTCGCACGGCGACGTCTTTAACCTGCGTCATCCTAAATATATCGCCTTTTTCTAGCTCAAATTTAAATAAAATTTCGCCTTTGGCGTTTAGCACGCGCGCCTCGCCCGCTTCGCTCATCACAAAGGTCTTATCGTGGCTACCGTACTCCTCGGCCTTTTTAGCCATTAGACCTACGTTTGAGACGCTGCCGATTTTAGCGGGATCTAGCGCGCCGTTTGCCTTGATATACGCGATCGCGGCCTCGTAAACGACGGCGTAGGTTTTATCCGGTATCACGGCTTTAGTTTCGCGGAGCGCACCATCTTTGTCCCACATTTTGCCGCCGTTTTTTATCATCGCGGGCATCGAGGCGTCGATGATAACGTCGCTAGGAACGTGTAAATTTGTAACGCCTGCGGCCGAATTTACCATCGCTAAATTTGGCCTTACGGCGCAAATTTCATCAAATTTGGCTTTTATTTTTTCTTGCGCTGCTTGAGGCAAATTTAAAATCCGCGCAAAAAGGTCTTTCAGCCCGTTGTTTTCGCTGACGTTTACGCTTTTTAGTTCGTCCGCAAACTCTTCAAAAACTTCAGCGAAAAAATTCTTTACGAAATGCCCGAAAATCACGGGATCGCTCACCTTCATCATCGAGGCTTTTAGATGCACGCTAAATAGCAAATTTTTTGCTTTCGCGTCCGCGATTTGCTCCTTTATAAAGGCGTCTAGCTTACTCGCGCTCATAAAGCTAGCGTCGATTATATCGCCCTTTTCTACCGCTAAATTTTCTTTTAGCACGCGTTTTTCGCCGCTTTTTGAGATAAACTCGACGCGTAAATTTTCATCCGTTTCAAAGCTAACCGAGCGCTCGGATGAGTAAAAATCGCCGCCCTTCATATAGGCGACTTCGGTTTTGCTATCTTTTTCAAAAGGGGTGATTTTATACGGATTTTCGCGGGCGTAGCGTTTTACCGCACCGACGCATCTGCGGTCCGAGTTGCCCTCGCGCAGCACCGGATTTACCGCGCTTCCTAGCACTTTGGCGTATCTAGCGGCCGCGTCTTTTTCCTCCGGCGTTTTTGGCTCGGACGGGTATGGCGGTAGATCGTAACCCTTAGCGCGAAGCTCGGCGATAGCGGCGTTTAGCTGAGGCAAGCTTGCCGAGATATTTGGCAGCTTAATTATATTCGCGCGCTTTTCTTGCGTCAAATTTCGCAGCATCTCCAGATCGTCGCTTACGCGTTGATCAGGCGGCAGCTTGTCGCTAAAAGCGGCGATGATCCGCGCAGCCAGCCCTATGTCGGCCTGGGCTATCTCTATGCCGCCCGCGCGCAAAAACGCCTGCAGGATCGGAAACAGCGAGTAGCTAGCAAGCAGCGGTGATTCGTCGGTTCTAGTGTAGACGATGTCGCTCATCTTTCCTCCTAAATAAATTTCGCAAAATCTTATCCAAATTTATATTAAAACGCCTTTTGGCGCGCTACTTTTGGGAGTTTATCGCGCCTACGTGCTCCTCGTACGTCGCGCTAAATTTATGCTTGCCCGTCTTTTTATCCCGCACGAAGTACAAAAACTCGCTCTGCGCGGGCCTTATCGCCGCCTTTATCGCAGCTAGACTCACGGTGCAGACGGGACTTGGCGGCAGGCCTTCGTTTAGATAGGTGTTAAATTTGCTTTTGTCGCTTCGTATGCGCTCGGCCGTGACCGTCTCGTGCGAGTAGAGTCCGTAGTTTAGCGTGCCGTCCATTTGCAGCTTCATGCCCTTTTTTAGGCGGTTTTGGATAACGGAGGCGACGAGTGGCATCTCATCCTCGTTCGCGGCTTCTTTTTGCACGACCGAGGCCGTCACGAGATACTCGCTCCAGCGCTTTTCGTCGTAGCTTCCCAGTAGCTCGGTAGCCGTTTTTTCATGTGATTTTTTAGATAAATTTACTAGATGCGCCGCTAGCTGCTCTTCGTTTACGCCAAGGGGCACCTTGTAGGTTTCAGGCACCAAAAAGCCGTCCTCTAGCGGGGCAAATTTGGCGTAAAATTCATTTAGCTTCGCCTCGCTCAAATTTAGCTTTTTTGCGACCTCTTGCAAAAACACGGCCGTCGTTTCGCCCGGAATCAGCGTTATTTGCGTTAGAGCCGCTTTTGCGGTCGTGAGTTTATATAAAAAATCAAGCTTGCTAAGCTTTGCCGCGCCCAGATCTATCCAGCCTGCTTGCACATGCCCCATAGCGCGCAAGATCACGGCGTCAAATTTATTTGCGTCCGTATTTTTTTCGCTTAGATATGATATAATCCCAAGTGTACTGCCCTGAGGCACGAAAATGACCTCGCTCACGCTCACCGGGCGGCTAAGATAAACAAGAAAGCTCAGAAAAAATATGAAAATCATCTCGCTGATAATGAAGAAAATTTGGCGCATTTTGATCCCCGCGGTTTTGATATTCGTCATTTTTATAGCCGTCCTAAAACACGGCGTCGAGATAGAAAATATCGACGCGGGCGACTTTAAAATAGAGCAATTATATATAAAACTCGATAAAAAAATAATTTTACGCGCGCAAAATATCGAGATACCCAAACAAAGCGCCAAGGATAGCTCCGAAGAAGCGCTACTAGACCTATCCAAAAACATCGTCTGGATCGATAGGTTGTTTGACGAAATTTTACTCGAACGCGTCAAATTTCTAAACAGCGAGTCCACGCTATTTTA
Source organism: uncultured Campylobacter sp. (assembly GCA_938041615.1). Taxonomy (GTDB): domain Bacteria; phylum Campylobacterota; class Campylobacteria; order Campylobacterales; family Campylobacteraceae; genus Campylobacter_A. Next base: position 7,377 of record CALISV010000052.1, read on the forward strand.
CAGAGACGACGTTTTTTATCTAGATAGCCCGTTTTTGGCGGTTAGCTCAAATTTTAAAGACACTGACGACGGCATAACCGCAAATATCTATCTGCTCGAGTTTAAGGACTTTAACATCACTTTAAGCGGCGTTAGCAATGCCGATTTGAGGCGTCAAATTTACGATTTTAACGGCACGTTTTCTAGCCACGAACTAAACGGAAACGCTACCGTAAATCTCAAAAAAGCCGAGCTAACATACGAGTTAAGCGACATAAACGCGACTAGCCTAAGAGGCTTTATGGACGAGCTGGGCGCAAAAACGGGGCTAGATAAAGAGATAAAAAGCTGGATCTACGGCTACATCACGGCGGATAACTACTTCGTAAAATCGCTTCGGGGTAGATTTAACTTAGACAAGCAAGAACCCTATCTAAACGAGCTTAGCGCGCAGGGTTTTTCTAAAAACGTAAAGGTTAAATTTCACGAAAAACTCCCCGCCGCCACAGCCGAGGGAGTCGACGTCGAGCTAAAAAAGGGTTCGCTATTTTTCACGCTAAAAAACCCGAAATGGCAGGGCAAAAATCTAAACGGAAGCAATCTTGAAATCTATAAAATTTTCGAGGAAAAAGGGGCTGGGCTCACGCTAAATCTGCAAACATCGGCCCTCTACGACAAAAGCGTAAACTCCATACTAAAGGCCTACGATATCGAAGTTCCCGTCGAACAGCTAAGCGGTAAAACGGACGCCAAACTCGCGCTTGATATCAAATTTGACCCGCTAGAAGTCACGCCTAAGGGCAAATTTAAGATCACCGGCGGACAGACTCTGATCGCAGGAGCTAAATTTAACGTAGATACCGCAGACGTCGAGCTTTTAAACGACAAGCTAAAGGTAAATGCAAAAAATACGGGAATGGATTTTTTTAGCGCGGATGCGGCAGTAAATCTCGATCTAGGAAAACTCGCAGGCGACATAAACGGCACGCTAAAAGGGCTAAATTTGGCATTTGGCAAGAGCGAAATTTTAAAACTGGGCGCGACGCCGTTTGCGGCTAGGCTTGATTTTAGCGGCAAGGATACGAAGCTAGATATCGCTTCGCCGGCCGCTGTGGGTTTAAAATTCGGCGCGCAAAACGAGATAAATTTACCCGACGCGCGCAATCTGCTACCCTACTCGCCTCTGCTAAAAAGCCTAAAAATATCTGGAGGCGGCGTAAATATAAAAACCAAAGATTTTGAAAATCTTAGCATAGAAGCTAACGGCGTCAAATTTGAAACGCCGTTACTTAAAAAAGACGGCTCGCCGTATGACGCCGATAGCTTTGCGATCGACGTAAATGCAAAAGGCGCGACGGGCAAGAGCAAAAGCGGCGGGCTAAATTTCAAAATCGCGGGCGGCAAAACGGAGCTTTTTATAAAAGAGCTTGATCTGGCGCTTAGCGGAGATGAAAATTTGACCGACAAAGACGGCGACATCGAGTTTGAGGCCAAGGGCTCAAAGCTGATTTTAAATGATTTCAACGCGACTCTAGACCTACTAGCCTACAGCGGCCAGAGTGCGGGCGGGACGGTGAGATTTGACGCAAAGCCCGCTCGCGGCAACTTTTCGCTCGTAAAATCGGACAAAAAATTTGAAATGTGGGCAAACGACATCAGAGGCGAGTTTATCAACTCGATCTTTAACATCAAAAGCTTTGAGGGCGGTAGCTTTAAAATGCGCGTTTTAGGCGGCGGGACGGATGATTTCAAAGGCGAAGTGAGGCTGATCGGCGCCACGCTAAAAGACTATACGTTTTACAACCAGCTTCTGACGTTTTTAAACTCCGTGCCGTCCCTGCTCGTGTTTAAGACGCCGGACTTCGGCGCGGACGGCTATCCCGTGAAATTTGGCAAAATTTTATTTGAGAAAAAAGGCGATGTATTAAAATTTCTAGCCATCGAGCTAGAAAGCTCGAGCGCCGATATCGGAGGACACGGCACGATAAATCTCGCAACCAAAGAGATCGACGTGGATCTGGAGCTAAAGCTACTAAAGGACGCTAGCTCCATCATCGATAAAATCCCGCTCATAAATCAGATCGTGCTGGGCAAAGACCGCACGCTATCAACCGTTATCAAGGTGCGCGGAACGCTGCAAAAGCCGCAGTACTCGACGCAAATCCTGCAAGACACCCTACTCTCGCCGTTTAAGATAATCAGAAACGTACTTGAAGCGCCGTTTTTGATATTTGAGTAAATTTGACGAGCTTCCAGGCGTCTGCGCCGTTAGTTTGCGGGTTAAATAAAGCCAAATTTGATACCCCGCGCAGCTAGCCTGTGCAAGGCGTTCGCGGGCTCCTGGCAAATTTAATCAAATTTGCGCTCTTTGCTATTTTTGAACGGCAAGCATGAGCGCCATACCTAAATACGGTAAAAACCGAACCAAAAACAAAGCCCAAAATCGCAGCGTCAATAACCGCGTAGCAAAAATTTCGCCATTAAAATAGACTAGACTCGCTGCGGATTCTCATAAATTTGTAATCTTTATAGGCCGCATAAGGCGCTAAAACCGCTAAAACCGCAAGCAAAACACCAAACGTCGCTGCAATATTTGGTGCCGCAAAGCCAAAATCGCCTCCGAGTCAAATTTGATAAAAACGGCGCCAAAGCTAGCAAGATAAACCAGGCGTAGATCTAGTACACAGACGCGCCAAATGCGCTCAGGGCAAAAAATGACCCCTATAAAATTAGCGCACTGGCAGTAGATTTTTGTGTATTTCCTGCAAATTTGCGGCTGGCTTTGGCGCTTCTCGCCGTCTTGCTGGGACTACGATTTTTATTAAATTTGCTTGCGTTTTAAATTTTACTGCTACCGGGGCTCGGGCGTTTTGCGCTGCTAAATTTAGCTTTTGATCTCATCGTCAAAAAGCTCGCGAACGTCCACCCAAAAGCTTTCGGGCATAAAAATCGGCGAGTCCAAAATCTCCAGCAAACCGTCCCTAAAAGATAAAAACTCCACAACTCTTTGGAGTCCGTCAACGGTTTTTAGGCTCATGTCTGCTAGCCGCAGCACCTTTACGAGCTGCATTTTATCGGCCGTCCACTCGGCAAACGCCAAAAACCGCGAATCGTCCGAAAACGTAAAACACGCCGTAGCCTGCTCGCTAAGTAAAATTTGCTCACTCTCGCCGCTTTGGCTAAATTTTACATTTTCGCTCTTTTTGCGCTTCAAATCTAAACCTTGCATCTGGGCGTTTGCGTCGCCGAAATTTACGTCGCCTCGCAAAAGCTCCGCGCTCGCGTAAAGCCGTAGCTCGCCAAGACTTGGCGCGCCCATCGCTATCTCATGACCTTCAAATTCCGCGCTAAATTTACCGTCCGCGCTACGCTCTTTCGCGCTGTAATTCCAAGCAGAACCCATTTATTTCCTTTCAAATTTATTTAGTTCAAATTTATCCGCGTGTTTGACTACGCCGCCGCATAAAATCTCACAGTTCAAAATCAAAGCAGTAAAACTTATCGGCCTCGCTCCAAAG
>CALISV010000053.1 GCA_938041615.1 uncultured Campylobacter sp.
AATTTTTCTCTTAAGCTTGCCGTATGCGCTTAGATGTCCGCCGCTGTCCCGCGAGCATCTAAATTTACGCCTGATTTACCCGGTCGCGCTAAAGCCGCCGACACCGCCCACCCGTCTGTAAAACCCCGCAAAATCTGATATAATAAGCCCTCAAAGGAAAAAAATGAATAATCGAGTGTTTTTTGGCATCTTCGCTCTTTGTGCGTTGGCGCTGGTCGTGTACCTTTTTAAGCCGTTTTTGCTAAATATCTTTATCGCAGCCTTGCTAGCCGTCGCCACCTCAAACGTCAACGTCAAATTTTTGCAGCTAACGAAGGGCAAAAGGACGCTCTCGGCGGCTCTTACGACGCTAGCGCTGTTTTCGCTGTTTATCGCGCCGCTTTTATACGCCGTGATCGAGCTGGCTAAACACGCGGCGAACTTTAACACCGGCTACATAACAAACACGCTAGATTATTTTCAAAGCGGCAAATTTCAGCTACCCGAACCGATCAAATTTTTAGAACCTAAAATCAAAGAGATAGTCGCAGATATCGACGTCAAGGCTATCTCTGCAAATCTCATCGCAAATTTAGCCGGTATCGGAAAATCAAGCGTAAATTTTCTCATAGACATGATTTTTATCCTAGTGTTTTTCTTTTTTGCGGTGCTTTACGGTAGCGAGCTCGTGGGCTACCTAAAAAGCGCGCTTCCGATGAAGGAGAGCGAGAGCGAGTTTATCCTCAGCGAAGTGGCCAACGTCATGAGCGTCGTGCTTTACTCTATCGTTTTAAACGCGATTTTACAGGGTTGTCTTTTTGCTATCATCACGATTTCGTACGGCTACAACGGCTTTTTGATGGGCATACTCTTTGCCTTTACCTCGCTCGTGCCAGTCGTTGGCGGCTTGCTCGCGTGGGGGCCTATTAGCCTTTACGAGTTTGCTAACGGCAACACCGCGGCCGCGATCGTCATCGCCGTCTATACTATCGTCGTGATCTCTATCGTCGCAGATACGTTTTTAAAGCCGATCGTGATTAAATTTATCAACGATAAGCTCGTAAAAATCCCGACAAAGATCAACGAGCTGCTGCTGTTTTTCTCAATGATAGCGGGTATCTCGACGTTTGGCTTTTGGGGGCTTATCTTAGGTCCTGCGATCGTGACATTTTTTATCTCGACGATCAAGCTTTATACATTGCTTAAAGAGCGCTCGGTCGTGTAAATTTGCCTAAATTTGGCGATATTTTTAGCAAATATCACAAATCTAACGCAAATTTTATTATTTTCTGTGCTATAATCCTTAAATAAAAAAGTTAGTGTTCCGCATTCAATTTGCGGAACGTAAATTTGCTAAATTTAACCAAGGAGTTTGTATGAAACTAGCAAAATTAAGTTTGGCCGCCGTTTTGGCGCTTGGCTTTTTAGGCGCCGCAAACGCAGCCGATACCTTTGGGGAGGCGTTTACCAAAGGAAAACTAGCAGGCAAGATCCAGGCTACCTACGTCGATCAAAAAGACGAACGCGCGCCGATACACGACGAGCAGCTGACGTCTATACAGCTTGAGCTCGGATACGTGACCGATCCGTTTTACGGCTTTAGGCTCGGCGTTACGGGACAGGGCAACTTCTTGCCGTTTAACAGCATGAGAAAAAGCGGCACCTTGTACGATAAAGAGTGGAGAACTCAAGGCGCGGTAATGTCTGAGGCGTACCTGGGCTACGGTATAGGGCAGACTGATATAAAATTTGGCCGTCAATACGTAAACACTCCGCTAGTAGCGGGCAATCCGACTCGCGCGTTTAAAGAGGCGTTTGAGGGTCTAACGATCGTAAATAAAGACATACCAAACACTACCTTGATCGGCGGCTGGTATTATAAATTTCAAGGCAGAAGCGCCGTCGTAACGGGCGGCAAAGAGGGACGCGCTCCGCATTTTAAAGATAGAGTCGTCGTCGGCGGTATGGGGCCTGTGGCGTACGAGTTTGATAACATCTTTACTGGCGCGGTCATCAACCAAGGCATACCGAATCTAAAACTAACCGGCGCATACGCTAGAGTGACCGATCTTAGGCGCGGCGCCTTGCAGGGCGACATCAATTTTTACCTAGCCGAGGCTAACTACAAAGTGCCCGTCGGCGACTTTAAGCTCGGATTTGACGCAATGTATAAGGGCTCTCGCACTACAAGAGGCCTGGAGGATCTAAACTACGACGGAGATATGATCGGTCTAAGAGCGGGCATTTATGATTTCGTGGGCTTTAGCGCCTCTTATGCTTATACGACCGTCGGCGACAATGACGCTTTGGCGTTTGGTCTAGGTAACGGCCCTGGCTCATACACGCTGCTTCCTATTCGCGGACCTTTCGTATTTACGGGCTATGCGGGTATGAATACGCATAAGCTTTTGTTTGAGTACGACTTTAAAGAAGTTGGCGCCGAGGGTCTAAAAGCAAAACTGCATCTAGTAAAAGGCAAACAAGACGCCCCGCATCGCAACGCCGGCCCGACCGCGGCTAACACGCACATGAACGTCCAAGGCTGGGCGGCGCAGGCTAGCTACGATATGCCGTGGGTCAAGGGGCTAAGCGCAAGCATCACCTACACCGCTCTTGAGAGAAAGAACTTTGATGCCAGAGGAGCCGTTAGAAAGACCGATAACAACGAGCTTTGGCTACAACTCGGATATAAATTTAACCTTCTAAACTAGCTACTTTAATGCGGACGCAAATTTGACGCGTCCGTTACTTCTTTTTATTTTGTGTTATCGTCGCAAATTTAGCTTTGTAAAACCGGCACAAATCTGATCTTTTTGAGCAAATTTGCACCTAAATTTAAAAGATAAAATCAGGAACCGTTAAATTTGATAAAACGAGATTTGAAAAAATAGCGTGGATTTAAAGGCTGAAATTTGTCCGTAGCGATCTAAATTTGCTTTCGTGCTTTGTGTGGATCTGCCGAAAATAAAAGCAAATTTAAGCTTGCAAGGGCAAATCGTTCGCCCGAGCAAGCTGTAAATGAAGGCCTATCTTTCGTAAAATTTACCGAGTACGCCACTGCCGATCTCCTTGCGTTCGCCGTCCTCTATCATCACGGCTTTGCGGTCGATATCGACGGTTTTATCGGTGTTGATGATAAATTTGAGCTCGTACGAGCGCGAGTTTATCTGCTTTGGCATATCTCCGAAAAATATCGGCTTTGGCGGGCGTTGCGAATCAAACGCAGCCCATTGAAACTGGCTTACGAATGTGCTAAATAAAAAGGCATTGCTGTTTAGCTTGTATTTGTTTACGAGCTCGTCCGCGATCGCGTCGTTATCGCAGTTTACGGGCGCACTGAAGCTACTTCTCTTTGCTTTTTCTTCGTCGTATTTACAAAATTTATTCGCTAGCGCCAGCAACTCTTCTTTATTTGCGTCGCTGCTGCCTTCGGTTTTTAGTTCGTTGTAGTTATTCATTATCCGCTCTAGCGTCTTTTCTAGGCTTTTTTGCGCGTCGTCTTTAGCTTTTTGCACGGCCTCTTCGTAGCGAGCGTTTTGTTTGTCAAATTCTGCCTTGAGCACGTCGCTACTAACCTCGCAAGTTACTTTGACTAGTTTTAGATCGTTTCCGCTAACGTCTTCCCATTTTACCTTTTGGCAGCCCTTGTAGCCGTCAACGGCGGCGCCTATCGTCATTGATTTTTTTATCGGTAGCGTGTAGTTTTTGACGATATCGATGTTGTTATCGCCGCATCCCGTTAGCGCCAAAACGGCAGCTATGAGAGAAAATTTTATTTTCATTTGTTCTCCTAAAATTTAAAAGACTAAATCTAGCTAAATTTGGCTTAATGTTAAGACGCATTTAAAGTGATGAACTGCTGGGCTGAGCGAATTTGCCTACCTAAATTTGACTAGTAAAACGACAGATCACAAGTTAGTTTTTAGACTTCTTTTGTGTTTTCTTATCTTTTTTATCGCCCAGTCGTAGTGTGATGAGGTGCTGCCGGTAATGTAGGCGGCGAGGTTTAGATTGCCCGTGAAGTTAAAATGTCCGCGCGCAAAAAGCTCCTCGTCGCTAAAATTTGCCGTGAGCGCCATTGCTTTTTCGTGTGTTTGTGCTAACAGGGTTTTAGCCTCGCAAAGCGGCGTAGCTTGGTGCTTGCGCCAAATTTGCACGTTCATCTGCGGGTATGTTTTCCAGTTATACGGCTGCGGTAAAAACGAAGCCCGCTCACCGCTTAGGTTCTTTTGGATAAAATTTATCAAAAGCAAATGCCACTCGTAAAGGTGCGCGAGCACATCGCGGACGCATTTATCTCTATCCTCGAAGTCAAATTTGGCCTCTTGCTCTGCCTCATTCATGCTTTCAACTAGAGATAAAAGCTTTTTAAAATTTGTCTCTGAAGCACTTAGTAAGTCTATTTTATTCGTAGGTCGCGGCATTTTTATCCCTTGGCTAAATTTGAGCAAATTATACAGCGCATTTTTAAATTTGCACTTTAAAGATACGGGTATTACCAAAAAGCTACAAAATATAAAAGGTAAAATTTA
>CALISV010000054.1 GCA_938041615.1 uncultured Campylobacter sp.
CACGTGAGCGCTCTGCTCCCCGCCAGCTACGATAAAGGCCAAATTTTCCTCGTCAAAGGCGTAAAAACAGCTCGCGCAGTATGGCCTGCCATCATCTAAAACAGCAAGACTAAGCAGGTGCATTTTGCGGATAAATTTTAAAATTTTCTCGTCCATTTCGTCCGCCTTAAGCGCTAAAAATTTGAGCCAAATTTGCCGACAGCCGGCTAAAATTTAGCGCCAAAAAGCAAGCCAAAATCAGCCAAAAAACAAAGATAAAAAGCTCGGTTCTGACAAATTTAGCTCCCGCTTTTTCGCGTTTAAATAAAGCCCCCCCAAGCCCAGCCGCAAAGCCGCCGATAAAGCTAAAATAGTGCACCGCCGCGGGCTTAACGAAGCTTGGCAGTTTGCCCGCAAAAAATAGCGAAAATATCGTAAGCGAGATCAAATTTGCCAGTAAAAAATAAAACGCGACGACGGGAATTTGCGGGAAAAATCCGTGCAAAACAAAGCTCAAAACGGTCGCGCTAATAAGTAAAAATACGCGCGTGGCAAAACAGCACATTTTCATCCTTTTTTGCGTGATTTTAGCGCAAGGGGTATTAAGAAAAAAGAAATTTGGCCGATATAAAGCCAAAAGGACGACAAATCATGAAACTACAAAACTACCAAAGCGCGAGCCTAAACAGCTTTGATTTTAGCTTTAAAACCAGCAGCGGCGACGAGATAAATCTAAAAATGTACGACAACAAAACCGTAGACTACGCCAGCGCCAAAACAGCTGGCGCATCGGCATCTGCACTCACTCTCACGCACGAGTACGGATATAGCTTTTCGTATAAAGGCGATGGCCTGGACGCGCGCGATAAAGAAGAGCTCGCAATCGCACTAGAAAAGATAGCGCCTAGCATAGATAAATTTATGAAAAACGTCAAAGAGGGCGAGGATCCGATATTTTCACGCGTGACAAATCTCGCAAACTCCCTTCGCAAGGAGCTTCCCGAGGTAAAAGACGCAAATCACAAAAACTTTATCGCAGACGGTACGCTAAAGCTTTTTGATAGGCTGATGGAGCAAAATAAAGCAGACGCCAAGCTACTTCAAAACTCCAAAAAGCTCTTTGACGAGCTCATTTCTCAGCTGGATAGCTTTAAATTTTACGTTTAGTTCGCGGTTTAAAATTTTCGCTATAATTCATAAATTTTAAAAATAGGAAAATTTATGAACGCGAATGAAAAAATCACCCAAATGCTAAATCTCCAGCAGAGCCTAAACGACGATACCAACGGCATCGGCTGGGAAAACGGCGTCAACAAAAACGGCAAACTCATCAACTGGAAACGCTGCATATATATGGAGTGCGCCGAGCTCATAGACAGCTTTGCCTGGAAACACTGGAAGAGCATAAACGCTCCGACCAATGAAGACAATCTGCGCGTCGAGGTCGTGGATATCTGGCACTTTTTGATGAGTTTGATGCTCGAGCAGTACAAGCTAAATAACCTCGGCGATATCGCAAAGCTCTCAAGCGATATCTGCGCTAGTAGCGGCTTTGAGGCGTTTTGCCGCGAGCCGTTTAACGTCGCTGACGAAAACATCTACGAGATCATAAACGACGTCGAAATGCTCATAAATAAGTGCTCGGGCTTTGAGTATTCGCTCTTTGATCTACTTAAAATTTACTTCACGATGAGCCTAAAATGCGGCGTAAATCTCGGCTCGCTTTACGAGTGCTACGTCGGTAAAAACGTCCTAAATCGCTTCCGCCAAGACCACGGCTACAAAGAGGGTGTGTATAAAAAGGTCTGGAACGGCAAGGAAGATAACGCCGTGATGAACGAGATCCTCGCTCGCGGACTAAAAAGCGTGGACGAGATATACGCCGCGCTAGAGGCCGAGTACAAGGCGGTAAAATAAAATTTGTCGGCTAAATTTGCGCTTGAATCGTTAAATTTAGCAAATTTAACTCGCCGCCAGGCAGTTTAAGTCGCGGGCATTTTAAATTTGAGCGCGGTTTAGCCGGCAAAAATTTACGCCGCATGCAAGTCTCGCGCCACCAAAAAGCTGGGTAAATTTGAGTAAATTTAGCTAAATTTGCAGCCTATTTTAAATCGGTCAAATTTAGCCGCGAAGTCTATACTCGCGTTAAATTTGCGCGCCATTGGAAACATTCGCCGCGCCGCTTTGCGCAAAGCAAAAAAAGCGTGTCAAATTTAGAAAAGCCGTCGCACCCAAACGCCCTTTTGCCGCAAAACGGCGATAAATTTAAATAAATGGAGATTCGTTGTTCGCTGATATTTTACGCCTTTCGATAAAGGACCTTTTCACGCCCAAATTTATCGCGCTCTCTATCTTGCCGCTCGTTTTTTCCGCGCTTATCATCGCAGCGATCGCGATGTTTGGTGGCCGAGAGCTATACGAGGCGCTAAACGCGGCCGTATCGGGCGACTCAGGCGCGCTAGCCGAGTATCCGATGGTGGCCAAAATCCTTAGCCTAGGCATCGCAAAATGGCTCATCGGCGCGATATTTTACGCCGTCGGCGCATATCTAGTCGTGATGCTTTCGGTTTTTTGCGCGCTCGCGGTTGCGGGCTTTCTCACTCCGACGATCGCCAGCGAGATAAACCGTAGACACTACCGCGTTGACGAGGCGCAACTAGCAAACGTCAGCCTAACTCGCCAAACGGCTCTCATGGGTCAAATTTTGCTCAAATTTTTCCTGATCGCGCTTATTTGCGTGCCGATTTTAGCCGTGCCTGCGCTAAATTTCCTCGCCCTGCACCCGGCGTTTTTTTACCTTTATTATTCGCTGCTTTTCATCGATGTCGCGCCAAACGCACTCTCGCGGCACAAATTCGAGCTTTATTTGCTTGATTACGGCGGATATAAATTTAAAGCCGCCGCACTGTGCTTTTACCTGCTTTGCTTGGTGCCTATTTTTGGGCTTTTCTTGCAGGTTTTTTTCATTATTTATTTTTCGCATTTTTTCTTTTTACGCGAGACTTCGCGCTTGACGTAAATCATTTCAAATCGGCGAAAAACTAAATAAAATACGCCCGAATTTTTTACGAAGGAAGTCAAATGAGAACCGAAAATATCGTAGTTTGCAACGTCTGCGGACAAAAAAGCACGGAAAATGAAAACGCCGTATTCGTCCGCGCCCATAAAAACGGCGAAGAGGTCGATATCTGTACGGCGTGCATCCCTAGCGTCATCCACGGCTCGGGCCTAGTCGTTCGCAGCAACGACGAAATCAAAGAGGATATGTAATCTATTTTAGCCCGCTTTGGGCTAAAATTTGATTTTTTACTATTTTAACCCGCCCAAATTTACTCCAGCATTTTTAAATTTACCGCTTTAAATAGATTAAAAACAAGCCTACAAATCTAATCCATATTTGCAGTAAACTCAAATTTAGCTAAAAATAAATTATCGGCGCGAGATAGCACACTAAGTAAGTAAGTAGAGATATAGCTCAATGAAAAGAGAACCAAAAATAATAACAAAAAGGTAAAAACACCAAACTTG
>CALISV010000055.1 GCA_938041615.1 uncultured Campylobacter sp.
TTTATTTCTAAAATTTCGCCATTGCTAAAAATGAATTGCATTTGCTCATTTTCAGTATTCATTTCTAAGATGCTTAATTTATTGGAAATAAAGTATTTTTTATCACTTAAAGTTTCATTGATTTTTCTTATTTCATAGTTAAGATCGTTAAGGCATTTTTTTATCTCTTGTAGGGTAGTGGTTTCAAAATAGTGAAAGTGTTGCCATTTTAGGTTGAATAAGTCTTTAAAATCAGTACCGTCTTTTGATTTGTATTTAACACTTATGGGAATGCAATTAAAACCTGCCTTTTTAATATCCATAAAACCAGTTGCTAGGATAGAAAATTCTTGTTGGGGTGCAAAGTATTCTATGGAATTTTTGAAATTGTAGCCGTTAAAAAATTGTAGATATTGTTCTCCTATTTGAAAAGATACATCATATGCGGGTGCCTTTCCTATGTTTTTTATAGTTATCTTAGAGCAACTAGTTGAGTCAAAAGAGATGTCAAAAATAATTGAGATAAAAGGTGATGTTTCAACTTTTCTAAGCCTAATGGTTTCTTGTGTGAGTTTGTATGAGAAGTAAACATAGATAATTGTTACGATAACTAAAAATACCGTAGCTCCTGCCGTAACCCAATCTGCACCATTATCCATAAAGTATCCTTGTGGTTATAATTTGATTATTTATAAAAATATTGGCCAGATAAACTCAGGCAGATTTACCCATCAAACCCAACCTTCTTATCCTCGCCGAAATTTGAGCTCATCTCGCGTTTGATCTCGCTTTCAAAGTCGCCCATCGTAAATATCCCGTCCTCGCGCACGGCGACTTTTAGCGCGGTATTTTTGAGCGCGAGCATTATTTGCGCGCCGCTTAGCTCAAATTTAGCCAGCTCTTTGACGTCGAAATTCTCCTCAAAGCTCGCATTTTCGGGCAGTACTTTGCGCCAGATCGCAAGACGAGCGGCGAGGTCGGGCTTTTTAAACTCGATCTTGTAATCAAACCTGCGAGAAAACGCGATATCCAGGCTTTGCAAGAAGTTCGTCGTGGCAATGAGTACGCCCTCAAACCGCTCGATTTGCTCCAAAAATATATTTTGCATTTGGTTGTGCATCTTGTCCGCCCCGCTGCCGCCCTCGACGCGCGTGCTTAGAAACTGATCGGCTTCGTTTAGCAGCAGCACGGGCTCGCTTTTGCTTTTGGCGCAGATTTCTTTGTAGGTGTCGAAAATTTTACGCACGTTTTGCTCGCTCTCGCCAACGTATTTGCTCAAAATTTTAGAGCAGTCAAAGCTAAGAACCTGCTTTTTTAGGCTCTTTGCGAGGCTTAGCGCGCTCATGGTTTTGCCCGTGCCCGGCGGCCCGTAAAAGATGATTTTGGCGTCCACGTTTTTGCGCGACTTGATGCCCCAGCTAGATAGGCGCGCCAGCACGCGGCGATCTACTTGCTTTAGGATCGCGTCTAGCAGCTCTTTTACCTTGACGTCCAGCACGACGTCGTTTATGTCGGTCGAGGGCTCGATGAGTTCAAAGATTTCCTGCTCTTTTACGAGAGTTTCTAGCGCTAGTTTTTTGCTTTTGCTCTCGGTTTTGGGGTGCATTACGCTTTGTAAAATTTCGTCGGTTATATAAAACGTCCTGCTAAAGCCGCCGTAAGCGTTTAGCGACTCGTCGTAGTCGATGAGGCCGTTTTCGATTAGCTTTGAGCCCTCATCCAGTAGGGCGCGATTTTTGATGCGTTCAAATTCATCCGCGCTCAAAATCCCTACAAGTGCGTTTAGATCGCGGTTGGCGTCCGTTTCGCCGACGTATTCTTCCTTTAAAAGTGCGAGGAAAATAAGCTGTTCTTTGTCGTTTAGCGAGTTATCTTTGAAAATTTGCTCGACGGAGATCGAAATCTTGCTTAAATTTAGCCGTTTTTCGATGATAGCTTCTAGCTCTTTCACGTCTTTTTCGAGGTGGCTTTTGGCGTCGCTTGATACGTTTTTGCTAAAAAACGAGAGCTTGCCGTAAAGCTCCACGCGCAAAAACTGATCTTTTAGATAGTCAAGATGATCGGCGTAGGGCGCGACTGATGGCAGCGTAAGCCCAAACTCGCCCTCTTCTAAAATTTTAAGAAAAAGCGGCGAGAGCGAGATCTCGCTGTGAAGCAGGCTGAGTAAATTTGAGCCCGTGCTCTCTGCGTTAGGGTTTTTAAATATAGAAAAGCCCTGCACGATCCAGCCGCTTTCTAATAGGTTTTTTACGTCTGCAAGGCCTGCTAAAAATTTATACTCCTCGCTACCAAAAACCGCGCAAAGCACGTCGTAAGCGCTACTTTGCGGAGTGCCCTCGACGTAGTTTTTGCTCAGGTGGCGTAAAATTTTCGCCTCGTTTTCGCTGCATTTTATGAGCGAGGAAATTTTAGAATTTTGCTCACCGCCGATAAACTCTATCAAAAACCGCACTAAATTTCATCCTTTATCTGCTCTTTTAAAACGCGTTTGAGCACCTTGCCCGTCGCGTTTTTAGGCAGTTCGTCTTTAAAATAAATCGTCTTTGGAATTTTAAAATTCGCCAAGTGTTTTTTTAGATGAGCGCGGATATCTTTTTCATCCAGGCTCATATTTTCTTTAAACTGGATAAACGCCGTAACCTCCTCGTCTGCGTGCTCGTCTCTGACGCCGATAACTGCGGCGGCTTCGACTTCTGGTAGCTTAAACAGCACCTCCTCGATCTCGCGCGGGTAGATGTTGATACCCTTTGAGATGATGAGGTCTTTTTTGCGGTCGACGATAAAGATATAGCCCTCCTCGTCGATCTTAACGAGGTCACCCGTACGCAGCCAGCCGTTTACGATCGTTTCGTCGGTGGCGTCTGGCATATTTAGGTAGCCTTGCATCACGCAGTCGCCTTTTACGATTAGCTCGCCGACCTCGCCTGCTGGCAGCTCCATCATCTCGTCGTTTATGCATTTTACTTCGTAGCCCGGCAGCGGCAAGCCGACGCTTGAGATTTTTTGTTTTTGCAGCGTGTTTGCCGATACGATAGGCGAGCATTCGCTAAGGCCGTAGCCCTCTATCAGCACCGCGCGCGGAAATTTAACGCGAAAATCGGTAATAGTCTGCTCGGCCAAAGGCGCTCCGCCGCTGATGAAAATCCTAATGCAGTTAAACCAGCGAAAATACCACGGGATTTTGGCCTTGCCGATAGCCGTATAGATCGCGGGCACGCCTAAAAATACGGTCGCGCGCTTGAGCAGGACTTGTTTTAGGACGTTTGAAAACGGGAAAATGGACTTTACCAAAATAAGCGAACACGCCGCAAATATCGGTAGCAGCACCATCGCCGTGAGGGTAAAGCTGTGAAACATCGGCAAAAACACGGCAAATCTATCTTTCGTGCGTACGTGAAAGACCTCGTGCGCGCCCTGGACGTTTGAGATGAGGTTGCGGTAGCTGATCATCGCGCCTTTTGGCTTGCCTGTGGTGCCTGATGTGTAGATGATGTGGGCTAGGTCGTCAAGCTTTGGTTTGTCGGTCAAATTTAGCTCTATACGGCAGTTTAGCGCGTGCGCGTAGGCGATATTGTTTCCGTCAAATTCGGCCCTATCGCCGATCCAGACGATCTTTTTTATCGCCGTTTTGCTATCTAGCCCTTTTATCTCTTTTGCGAGTTCGACCGAGGCGAATAGAAATTTTGCCCCGCAGTCGTTTATGATGTATTCGAATTCTTCGTATTTTAAAAAGGTATTTATCGGTACTGCCACGGCGCCAAGCAGCGTAACGGCAAAGTAGCTAGCGATAAACTCGGGCGAGTTGTTTACGATCATCGCGACTCGGTCGCCTTTTTTTATGCCCATACCTTGCAAAAACGCAGCCAGCGTAAAGGCGTTTGCGCGTAGCTGCTTGTAGCTAATCTTGCTAGTTTCTGTATAGATCGCGATACCGCCGCCGTTTTTACCTACTGCGGCGTTTAGCATATCCTCGAAATTTTCGTAAGGGTAGTTCATGGCCGAGCCTTAAAATTTATATTTTACGTTCAAATTTATCGCCTGAGCGTTGCCGCGTTCAAATTTGCCGTTTGGATAGAGCCCCGACGCGTTTGAGTAGTAGTTCACGTCGCGCGCTTTTCTGTCTTGGTAGAAGTAGCTAGCTCCTAGCTCCAAAGCGTCTGTAAATTTGTAGTTAAAGCCCGCTGCGTAGATGACGGCTTTGGTATCAGGCAGGTCAAAGCCCGTAGTATCGGCTCTGGAGGCTGCCTCGTCAAATGTAACCGCGCCCATTAGGCGGAGTTTGTCCGTCGCGTCGTGCGCTACGCCGATGCGGTAGGCGTTGCTATCCTTCCAGTCACGCTTTTTAGATGCGCCAAATGCCGCAAAAAACGGGTTGCGATAGTGAGCGGCCGAGGCGCCAGGGTAGTTGAAGTCAAGCTCTTTCCACGCAGACCAATAGGTGCGCTCAAAGTCAAATAGTAGCGTCGTTTTTGCGATTTTGTACGATAGGGCTAAATTTAAGCTCGCAGGTAGCGGTACGGATAGCTTTGCGCTGCCGCTATAAGAGCCGCTTGGAAATAGCCCAATCGGGTGTGCCGGCGCGCTGATGTCGGTGTTGCCTTTTAGATTCATATTTACTTTCGAGCGATAGGTGGCCGCTAGGCTCAAATTTGAAGTCGGTTTATAGGTGATTGCCGCGTTGTAGCCGAAATTTATGCGGTCGCCTTTGATATCCTGCGAGGCGGGTAGGGCGCCTGAGACCTCCTGCACGGCCTCTCCTCTAGCGTAAACGGCGCGCAGACCAAAACCTAGCGCGATGTTGTCGGTTAGCGCGTAGGCGACGCTAGGGTTTACCTCGATCACTTTTAGATCGAATTTTTTAGATGTAGCTTTAGGTAGATTTTCGTCCCATCTCATCGACATTCCCGCAGGTACGACGACCGAGAGGCCAAAGCGCCAGTCGTCAAACTGCGGCGTCACGAAGTGAAACGTAGGTACGAGCGCGTTCGCTCTTTTGGAGGTGAGTTTGTCGCCGTTATAGTGCCTATACTTCGTCTTTGACATGCGCAGGTAGGTTAGCGAGCTCTCGAGGTAGTGTCCGCCGTCTAAAAATATCATATTTGCCGGGTTGTTATAGGCTGCGTCGGGACCGAAGCTCGTCGCGACGTTTGAGTTTAAAAGCGCGATACTATCGCCGCTTTGCTCGGGGATTTTAAAGCCCGCCGCATTTAGACAGCAGCAAGCCGCTAGGCAAACGCCGATATATTTTCTCATTTATGCTCCTTTAAAGTTTCTTAAAATTTTTATCTCGTCCGCCCAGATGCTCTCGTCGATCGTCTCTAAAACTAGCGGGATATCGTCCGTGCGGGGGTCGTTTATGATATTTTCAAATGTTTTTAAGCCCAAAAAGCCCTTACCTAGGCTCTCGTGGCGGTCCTTTTTGCTGGCTAGGTCAAATTTTGTATCGTTTAGATGCATACCGCACAGCATCTCGCGCCCGACTATCTCGTCAAATTCGCTCATCACGCGCTCGTAGTCGTCCCTGATATCGTATCCAGCGGCAAAGGTATGA
>CALISV010000056.1 GCA_938041615.1 uncultured Campylobacter sp.
CAAAAACGTCGAGCTTTTTGCTCTTGCCGCTTATTTGTCGAATTTGATTGCCGTTTCTTGATCCTAAAAGATAATTTTAGCAGTCAAATTTAAAACTCCCTCGCAGAATTTGTCATGCGTTACAAATTTGCACTTAACTGATAACAACTATCATAACTAAGCTATTTTTTAGCTAATCTATTTTATAATAATCACAATCAAATAAACAGGAGTCCAAAATGTCAGTTTTAGTTATCGGAGCCGACGAGATAACGCCTATAAAAGCAGTCCTCAAAGACCTCGGCGCGGAAGCGATTGAGCACTGGGACGCGCGCAACGAAAACCGCGTAAATCGCAAACCGATCCCTCAAGATACCGAGTGCGTCGTGATGTTAACCAGTTTTTTAAACCACAACACGATGAAAACGATAAAAAACCAAGCCAAAAAGCGCAATATCCCGATCGTTTGCGCCAAAAGAAGCGTCAGCTGCGTGTTTAGCGAGTATTGCAAAGTCTTTGGGCTAGATAAGGAATTTGGATGCTGCAAGGTAAAAGACTAATAGATGAAATTCGGCTTTTTATCAGGTATTGGAGAAATAACTCCAAGTATTTTTTCAGGGCTTGACGCGGTAAATAAAGCCCGAATTTTTATAAATTTATACAACTGTTGCGTAGAGCGAGGGCTAAAAATCCCTCTTTCTTATGCGTATTCGGGCTTAAATTTGGAGGAAATTTTTCTAAAACGTATCGATGACTTGTGCGCTTTTAAAAATCCTAGCCGAAGCAAAATTTCAAGCTTTTGTATCGCCTCAAACTCCGTTATCTGCGCCTATAAAACGGGCAAATTTGACGCCGTCCCGCCGCTAGCCGTCTCTCCTAAACACCCGGCCGCGAGGCTTATACTCATGCTAAAATCCCAAAACGGAATATGTTTTGACGCGGACATAATGTTTTCTCAGTTTGTTTATGATAAAATACGCGCCAAACATTTTGATAAAAACGTTTATTTTCAAGACGGGATTATCTTCGCCGAGCAGGGCGGGCGCAAGCTTTTTGGCGTTATGCCGTGCTTTAAAGAGATAACCAAAGAGCGGTTTCATCTGGCTAACTGCGAGATCGCTAGGGGCTTTGAGGCGCTTAGCGGCGGAGAGTTTGACAGGATGTTTATCGTAGCTCCGAGAAATGCGAATTTCTCGCGCTACATCGAGGTCAGACGGGAGTGCGGACGCGGCGGATCGCTGCGACTGGTGCCCTACACGATAAGTCATCATATTTTTTAAAGGAAATTTAAATGATAGGTATCATTTTTGGAAGCAGTATGGGAAATACTGAGGAGGCGGCGAGCTTTTTAGCCGAGAATTTGGGGCTAGAAAACGAGCTTTTAAACGTAGCAAACTGCGACGCGGCTAAGCTAAACGGCTTTGATAAGTTGATTTTAGGCGTTTCTACCTGGGGTACGGGCGACTTGCAAGACGACTGGGACGCGTTTGATTTTGGCGGACTAAAACTTAGCGGTAAGACGGTTGCGATATTTGGCACGGGCGATGCCGAGAGCTATGCAGATAGCTTTTGCGGCGCGATGGGCAAGCTATACGATGAGGTCGTAAAAGCCGGCGCAAACGTCGTGGGCGCAGTGTCCGTGGACGGATATAAATTTGACGAATCAGAAGCCGTAAGAGACGGTAAATTCGTCGGTCTGCCGCTTGATGCCGATAACGAAAGCGAAAAAACCGAGCCTAGAATCAGCGCTTGGATAGAGCAGATAAAACCTCATTTTGCTTAAAATTTAATACTTTTAGTCGGGCTTTTTGCCCGATTTTTCTTTCAAATTTACCTCTTTTTTATATCCAAATTTGATTTTCTTTAGCGCTAAATTTGAGCTAGATTTCGCCAAATTTTACGTTTACGCCCGCCACATTAAAGCGATTTTAGCGCGCGGCGGCTGCGCAAATTTTGTCAAGACCGCTTCATAACTAGCCGAGCTAATGCCGACTTTTAATCAACTCAAATTTGAGCTAAAATTTAGCAAATTTAGCTAAAATCACGCCGAATTTATGTTAAAAATAAGGAGAAAATATGCCTCTACTAGATAGTTTTTGCGTCGATCACGTGAGGATGAACGCGCCCGGAGTGCGTCTGGCAAAGACGATGAAAACGCCAAAGGGCGACGATATAAGCGTGTTTGATTTGCGTTTTTGCAAGCCAAACGAGGAAATCTTGCCAGAAAAAGGCACGCACACGCTAGAGCACCTATTTGCGGGCTTTATGCGAGATCATTTAAACGGCAAGGGCGTTGAAATCATCGATATCTCGCCGATGGGCTGCAGGACGGGCTTTTACATGAGCGTGATCGGCGTGCCGAGCGAGGAGGCGGTCAAGGCCGCGTGGACGGCGTCGATGAAGGATATCCTAGGCGTCAAAAACCAAGAAGACATCCCCGAGCTAAACAAGTATCAGTGCGGCACGTACAAGATGCATTCGCTTGACGAAGCGCACGCGATCGCAAGCAAAATTTTAGAGCGCGGACTAATCACGATAAATAACGAAGAGATTGCGCTAGACGTCGCTGCGATGGGGCTTAAAAAGCACTGATCGCTCGTTAAATTTAGCCGCCGTTCGTGCGGCTTTTACTCTCGCGGCAAATTTGAGCAAATTTCAAATTTGACTAGATTTGCTGTTTTCTTGCTTCAAATTTTACCATTTTTAATATACAAAATCCGCTTCGTAATAAAATATAGCGATGTAATTTTAAGCCGTAAATTTATAAAATTACATTAATAATTTTTCTTAAGGAAGTGCGATGAAAAGTTTTAAATTCGTTTTGATCGCGGCCTGTGTGGCGGCGATAGGCTTAAACGCCGAGGTTTTAACAAAGACGACCGATATATCGCTAGGCGGTAAAAAGATCGGCAAGATCGAGGTTTTAACGCCGGTCGAGGTTGTCTCCAAAGACGGCGCAAAGGCTAAAATCAAGGTAAAAGGCGCCGTTTCGGCAAACTACCTGGCTCAGATACAGCGAAGCGTCAAAAATGCCGAGATTTTCACGGTTTTTGATGCTGAGAGCGAGGCGAATTTTAAGAAAATAAAAGAGGTCGAGGACGACTACGGCGAGCTTTGGTATGAGGTCGAGGGCACGTACGAAGTCGCCGCAGACGCGCTAGGTAGCGACGCAAACGCGCTATATAAACAAGCCCAGCAAAAGTACGAGGAGACCTGCTCGGCGTGCCACCGCTTGCACGAGCCAAACAGCTTTACGGCGGCTCAGTGGCCGGCAAATTTACAGTCGATGATCGATACGAACTACGTCTCGCTAGAGGAGACGGAGCTAAATTTGATCGTTAAATACCTACAGCATAACGCAAAAGATGCAAAATAGGGCTTTGCGCGGATCAAATTTGCTCGTCGCTTGAAGCGTAAAATTTAGCGACGCTTGTTCTTTAAATTTGGATTTTATATTTGACGGCGGCAAATTTAACGCTAATAGTTTAAATTTGCCTGCATTTTGCTTGCCGCACAGCCACGTTATTAAGAGATTGGCGAGCGTAACTAAACAAAATATGGGTTTTAAAAAGCAAATAAGGGAAAAAGTTGCCTGACCATGCAGATGTCACAAACATAGGCGCGCTTTGGGCGAGTACGGGGAGTACGTATACTTCCGCTCACGGCAGGGCTTTGCTCCTGCGAGAATTAAATAAGGGAGAAACCGATGAAAAGACGAGATTTCATCAAATTTTCGGCCTTGGCGGCTACGGCTGCGCAGGCTAGTAGGATAGAGGGCGTCAAACAGACGATTTTTGATAACAAAAAGGTATTCGGCGCAAACAGATTCGGCCCGTTTTGGGCAAATTTAAACTCATCGCAGATCGTTTCTGTTAGCGATTTTGAGGGCGATAAATTTCCAAACACGATGAACTACAGCCTGCCTGACTCCGTGCAAAATGAGGCTCGCGTGCTCTATCCGATGGTGCGTAAAAGCTACCTAAAGGCAAAAGGCGCGGCAAAGAGCGAACTGCGCGGTAAAGAGGAGTTCGTGCGCGTTAGCTGGGATGTAGCGCTCGATCTAGCGGCGAAGGCTCTAAAAGAAAACTTCGACAAATACGGCGCCGAGGCGATTTATGGCGAGTGCTACTGGTGGGGCGGCAGCGGCAAGGTCAGCTGGGGTCGTACGGTCGCGCACAGGATGCTAAAAGTACTAGGCGGCTACGTGGAAGAAAGCGGCGACTACTCGACCGGAGCGGGTCTAGTCATCATGCCTCACGTGCTAGGCGGTAGCGCGGTTTACGACGCGCCGACGAAGTGGAAAGCCATCGTCAAAAACGCTAAAAACGTGGTATTTTGGGGTACCGATCCTATCGTAACCAACCAAATCTCATCAGTCCCTCCGACTCACGACGGCTACTTAGGCATGCAGGAGCTCAAAAAATCGGACATCAAAACCTATAGCGTAAACGTCATGATAAACGACACCGCGCGCTACTACGGCAGCGAAAACATCATCGTACGCCCAAATACCGACACTGCGCTCATCATCGGCATGTGCCATTATCTGTTTACGAACAACCTCTACGACGAGGAATTTATCAAAAAATACACGGTCGGATTTAATAAATTTAAAGACTACTTCCTCGGCACGCAGGACAAAGTCGTAAAAGACATCGAGTGGGCGAGCAAAATTTGCGGCGTACCTGCGGGCACGATAGCGCAGTTTGCTACGCGCCTGGCTAAAGAGCCTACGACCGTACTGATCGGCCGCGCGCTACAAAGAGCCGACCACGGCGAGCAGCCTTTCTGGGCGCTAGTGGTGCTAAATGCGATGCTAGGACACGTGGGTAAGGAGGGGCTAGGATTTGAGTTTAGCCTAGGATACGACTCCGCGGGCGCTACGGACAAGATCGCTCCGGTACTAAAAGGCCTAAGCACGCGTATCGACGAGAAATACGAAAACATTGACGGCGCGCCGTGGAAAACGACTAAAAACATCACTATCCCGTCCTCTCGCAGCATCGAGGCGCTAGAGCATCCGGGCAAAGAGATTGACTACGACGGCACTAAGATCAAGCTGCCGCACATGAGGGTCGCATACATGGCCTCAGGTTCGATGTTTACGCGCCACCAGGACGTAAATAACATCGTAAAACAGTGGCGTAAATTTGACACCGTTGTCACCGCCGAGCCATACTGGACTAGCACCGCAAAATTTAGCGACATCGTGCTGCCGGTAGCTATCGAGGTCGAGAGAAACGACATCAACCAAACGGGCGCTACGGGCGAATACATCGTGGCTTATAGGCCGGCGATAGAGCCGATGGGCGAGAGCAAGAGCGACTTTTGGATCTGCGAGCAAATTTGCAAACGCTGGGGCAGAGGCGAGGTATTTAGCGAGGGCAAGGACGAGCTAGGCTGGATGAAGGAATTTTACGCCGACGCGGCCGAGCAGGCTAAGGGGCTAAGTTTAACCATGCCTAGCTTTGAGGAATTTTACGAAAAAGGCTACGTTAGATTTGAAAAAGACAACGCGGAAACCGAGCTTTATACGCGTCTAGCGGCCTTCCGC
>CALISV010000057.1 GCA_938041615.1 uncultured Campylobacter sp.
ATCTATAAAAATTAAAATAATTCCCATTCTGTCATTTTTTTAATATTTTAAATATTTTATCTATTGCTCTATCCAAAGGATATTTTGCTTCCCAACCTAAATCTTCTAATTTTTTTGCATCTAAAATTGTATTTTTTACCAAGCCATATCCCTTTTTCTCAATTTCAGTAGGTAAATCAAATATTAATTCCACCTCTGCTTTTTCAGCTATTTTTTCTGCAAACTCTCTTATTGAAATATTTTGATTTTTATTAGCAATATTATAGGCTTCTCCATTCTTTCCATTTAATATAATATATAGAAATGCTGAAACACAATCTGCAACATAGCAATAAGATCTTATTTGTTTCCCCTCAGATTTCATTACTATATCCTTCTTATCTCTTCCTAATCTTAAGAATTGTTCATTTGCTCTTGAATTATCTTCAAGCATAGGTGCACCATAAATATATGCTGGACGAGCAGACAAAAAATTTATACCATATTCTTCCATATATGACACTCCAATTGTTTCAGCCATTTTTTTACTTTCTGGATAACAATTTCTAAAAGTCATACTATTTAACTTTCCATAATCATCTTCTGAATATTTTTCTACTAAGTTATTTTCTCCATATACTTCTTTTAATTGCTTCATATCCTGAATTATTATTAATGCCTTCATTCCCCAACCTCTTATATATGAAATTGCTTTATGAAGCATATCAACTTTACCAATAGCAGTTAACTCATCTAATAAAAGTAAAAGTTTATGTTTGAATGCAACATTTTCACCTTTTTTATTTAATTCCATACTATCTGTTAAAATATATAGAATTTGAGTTATAAATAATTTTAAAAGTACTGCTGTTATATCAACTGAATTAGGAGCTGTTACAAAGTATAAATCCATAGGTACTTCACTATTCATTAAATCAGAAATTCTAAAATCAGAATAAGCTGTATTTCTAGCTATTGTAGGAATAATAAATGCTTCTAAGTCTATTTTTGCACAACCTATTATTCCAGATCTTTCTTTATCTGCTCTATCAGCCATTTCTGCTCCAATTTTTGAAACTGAAGGATGTGTCCTTGGAAGTTCTTCTCCTGTTTTTAAAATAGTAATGTCATTATAGATTTTATAAAATAAATCTTCTGGTCCATCACTATTATGTTCTGAATTTATCATTTGTTGTAACTTTTGATCTTCTGAAAATTGAGGTGAGGTTATAAAATTATATACATCAGCTAAATTTGCTATTCTATTTTTTACCATGTACAAGACATGTATTATTACAGCTGTCAAATAGACTCCTGCTGAAGGAGCAAAGAAAGGATCCTTAGTTCTATCAGGAGACACAATAGCTAAGGCTATATTTCTGGCATCCTGATACTCATAAACTGTTCCTTTTCTTATTTCTACCATAGGATTATAATGACAAGATACTCTTTCTACACCATCAGCTGTAGCTTCAAATCTAAAAACCTTATGTCCTAAACTTCTTCTATATGCTGCTGTATAGAGCCAGTTATCACCTTTCACATCATTAGTTATAGTAGAGCCTTTCCAAGTAATAAGTGTCGGTATTACAACTGCTACTCCTTTTCCTCCACCTGTTTTAGCAATCATCATGACATGTCCTGGTGAATTATCAATTAAAAGCCTCCCATATTGATCTTTACCAAGAACCACTCCATTACTATAAAATTCTCTTTCTCTCCAACTTTTTTCAGTAAGAAGATAATTAAAAACTTTTGAATATTTTTTTATACTATTTGTTTCTTCAGATATATCTATTTTTATATAATCTTTTCTTTCTAAAATATTTCTTTGATATAGAGCTAAAGTATTTGTTTTTTTATATTTTTTTTCTGTTTTTCTTTTATCTTTATAGGGAAAAAATCCCATTTTATCTATATCAGATTTGTTAGCCCACTTTGCAGAGCCATGAACTGTAATTACTTTTTTCTTATAGTTTACTAAGGCTATTAGTAAAAAAGATAATATAGCAGTCATCCCCATATTTGTATACGCATCATCCATTGCTTTTGGCACTTTTTTTTCAAATTTTAGCCAAGATAGTATTTTAAATGGTGAGTATATAGGAGTTTTATTTTTATATAAGAATAAGTATTTTCCTAAACTTTTATGGTATTTAACATTCTTTGCAAAAGTTTGTGTCCCTACTGATAAAGTTCCAATAATTGCAATTATAAAGATAATAATACTAATTTTTCTTCTTATTGTCATTTCTAAACTTATACCCATTTTTATTCTCCATAAGGTTCAAGAATTAAATCGCTATGAACCATAATATTAAGTCTTGTTCCAGGTTCTATATTTATAGTTGGCTGCCTTGATAATGCTCTATCAGCGAATCTATCTCCAATTGTAACTATTTGTTCACCTGCACCTTCAGCTGCTGCACCTCTCCAATCATTTTTTCTATCTGTTACAATAGCTCCAGCACTTCCCATTATTGAAGAAAGAACAACACCTTTTAAAAGAGTACCAAAATGATTATCAATTTCTCCAGTTATTCCAGCTTTTCCAGATAAATCTACTCCTTGCATATTATCTAGTCCTATACTTTTCCCATCAGGAAAAATAAGTCTTTGCCATACAACCAATAATCTTTCTTGTCCAAAGGTAACACTTGAATCATAAGTTCCTACAACTCTTGTTCCTTGTGGTATCAATATATGTTTTCCACTTATTGTGTCTCTTACATTTTCAGAAACAACAGCCACAATAACTTTAGAAGGTAAATCAGAATTTATACCTGTTTGAAGTGTTGCTGGAATAAAATCTCCTGCTTTTAATTCAAACTCAGATAATTGTTCTACTAAGAAATTAGTTTGGTAAAATTTTTGAGCTTGTTCATTCATTAAGAAATTCTTCTTACTTTCTTGTCTATTACCATCATAATCTTCAACAGGTTTATTTCCATTTTGTGCTAAAAGAACTTTATTATCAACTTGTTGTGTCTGAGGGCGAGTAGCAATAGTTATTGTTGTTGGACTTCTAAATGCTGCATCGGCTTCAGATTCAAGTTGTCTTAATCTATTTTCTCTTTCAATTTCTTCTGTTGATTTTTGAGGTTCAACATTATTTTGATTTTCTTCATCATCACCTGGAATAACATAATTTAATTCTTCATCAGTCAGTCCCCCATTCTCATCATTTTCACCATATCCTAAATCTTGCATATCTTCTTCACCATACTGAACATTATCTAAATCAGGACTTTCATTCTCTTTAGCAACTTCAGTCTTAATTATTTTTTTGTTATTTTGATCAGTATCTTCAGATGAAAATATAGAAATTTTAGGCATTTATAAAAATAATCTCTGGCAAAAACCGTAAAACCGTCCTATTTTTTATTCGTCATTTGATATAAAAAGCTAAAGATTTCGGCGACCGCTTTATAGAGATTTGGCGGGACTTCCTCGTTTAGATCGACCTTGCTTAGAACCTCGATTAGATCGGCGTCCTCTTTGATCGGTATGTCGTGAGATTTGGCTAGATTTATGATATTTTTCGCCACTTCGCCAGAACCCGTCGCTAGCACCTTAGGCGCGTTATCTTTTTGGCGGTTGTAGCCAAGAGCCACGGCCTTTTTAGTTTTTTGTACTTTCGCCAATTTTATGCCTTTTTATCAAAGCCCATATCAAGCTTATCCAGACCGCCGTAAACGCCGCTAAGACGCAGTTTAGGCATAGTTTTTAGGCTAAAATTCGACACTATCAGCCCCTGTTCGCCGATAGCCCTTTTTAGTTCCTTTGCACCGCTTAAAATTAGCTCCTTAAACTCCTCTTTTTGCGTCGCGATCGCAAGGTCGATGTATTTATTTTCGCTAAGCGCCACCATGATATTGATTTGCCCGAAATTTTGAAAATTTAGGTCGATTTGCGCGTAGTGTTTTTGCTTTTTACCCTGCTTAAACCTGATATTTCCGCCCTCTACGCCCTCCCAGACGTATGGCAGATAGGTCTGCACGCCGCCCGTTACCGCGGAGGCTAGCTGATGCATCTCGATTTGAGCGAGCAGCTTTGAGGCGGCGTCTTTTACGGGGCTAGCGTCGGGAGACCTTGACTGCATGTTTAAAAGCGCGCTTTTAACGTCGTTTTGCAGCACCTTTGCCGTCTCTTCGGCGCTTTTTGGCGTTACGGCGCCAAGCTCGCCGCGAGCGATATTTTGTTGCTTGATTAGCTTGCTGACTTCATCTAAATTATTTTTTGCTTCAAAGCCCGCTTTATCGGCGATTTGCAAGGCGAAATTTAACTTTCTAGCCGCATTTTGCAGCTTATCTTGTAGCGTCGCGCCATCGCTTCCTTCCGCGCCGTCTTGGATGATTTTTTGCGCGAAATCGTTAAATTTATCCTGCGAGCCAGCAAGCGCGCTAAGCTCGTCCGTTAGCTCTTTTATCGCGCTTTTTAGCTCGGCGAAATTTAGAGCAAAGCCTCTGTTTTGACTTAGTTTTTCGCTGTTTAAATTTTGCATTTTTTCGCCCGCGCTTGCCAGCAGCTGTGAGATTTTATTTAGCTCGGCGTTTAGCGTTTTTTCATTTAGGCTTAGCCCGCTACCGCTCATGGCGTTTGCTTGTTTATCCATAAATTTAGCCGCGTTTTCGAGCTTATCCGCGATCTCAAAAAGCTGCTTAAACAGCGAGCCCGCTAGCGTATCTTTGGCTGCGGTTTTAGCGTTTTGTAAAATTTGATCAAGCCTCGCAAAGCTTTCGTTCGTGCTTAGGCTGTCATCTTTAGCTAGAGCTGAAATTTGATCCAAAAGCTGCTGATTTGAGAGATTTTTAATATCGCCAAACAGCTTATTTATCGCGCTGGGTAGATTAAATTTGCCGTTTAGCGCGTCCTTTAAATTTGCCTCCAGCATGATGCCCGAGTTTTTTATCTGCTCGTTTAGCGGCGCGTTTTTTAGATCGGCGACGGGCTTTAAAAACTCCTTTAGTTTAAGCGCGAATTCCTTTAGATCGGGCTCGTTTTCGGCAAGCGCGACGAGGCTTTTCATATCTTTTGCGAGATTTGGAGAGAGCTGCAGATTTTTCGCCTGCGCGGCTAGCTCTTTGGCCTGCGTCGGGCTTGATTTTAGCTCGTTTAAAAGCTTATTTACGAGCTTATCTAGATCCTTTACGGCATTATCCGCGGCCTCGGAGTCCAAATTTTGCGAGGGTGCTGGCTGATTTTTAAAAAGATTTTTAGTTTCGCCCGCCTGACCCGTCTGTCCGGCGTTTGCGCCGCCTACTCCGCCTGTTTTGGGTAGCGCGCCGCCGACTGCGGCTTGGGTCGCGATTTGCGAGCTTATAGCGTTATTTACTGATTCCATACGGCTATATCGTCAAATTTGAGATTTTCATTAGCTATTTGCCATCGTGCCGGGGCTATGCTCAAAGCCTCGCCTGCTTTCAAGCGGAACGGTCTTTTGCGTGAGGCAAAACGCGATGAGAAACGCAAGCAGCGCCGCATAAACCCACATAAAGCCGTCAAAGCCTAAAATTTGCATGCTAGCGCCCATTATCACGGACGAAAGAAGCGAGCCGAAAGAGTAGCTAAAAAGTACGGCACGCCCTACTTCGATGCCTTGATTTTTATGTTTTAAAACGTCGTTGGCGCGAGCAAGCGATAACGCGTAGAGGCAAAAAGCGCCAGAACCCAAAAAAAACGACAAAACGTACTGCGCGTAGATAGAGGGCTTAAGCGCCAAAAAACAAATAGCCGCACACAGCGACACGCCCGCGCAACACATTATCGCGGGACGGCGGCCGAATTTATCCGAAAAACCGCCGATTAGAGAGTGGGCGATAAAGCCGCCCGCCATCGCGACGGTCATAAAAAACGAAACCTCTCTCGCACCGTATCCTTGCAGCAGGATATAAACGCTAGCCATCGTAAAAAAGCCGTTTATAAGGATACCGGCTACGATACTGGTAATGAGCGCCAAAGGCACGAGCGCAAATACTCTCGGGATCGAGACGCTCTTTTTTTCGGGGATCGGCGGCTCTTTGATACGGATCAAATTTAAAGGAATACTCGAAAACAAAATAAACGCCGCGCTAAGCAAAAGCACGTGAGAAGTGGATAAATTTAGCGATAGCACGAGGATGCCCAGCCCAAAACATACGTAAAACGTGATCTCGTAAAATGCCAGTACTCGCGAGCGCACTTCGTTTCTAGCGCGCGCGTTGAGCCAGCTTTCGATTATCATTAAAATCGAGTAGTAGCAAAATCCCAAACACCCGCGCAAAAACGCCCAAAAGTAGAGATTTTGGCTAAGGTCGTGAAACATCGCCGCGATACCAAAAAGCGACGCAAATATCCCAAAGCTCCTGATGTGGCCGACTTTTGAGACGATTTTATGCGAAAATATCGTAGCTATCATAGCTCCCACGAAAAATACCGCGATAACAAATCCCGTCTCTAGCTCGTCCGCGCCCATTTTTTTTAGCTCGACGCCGGCCGAGCTGATGATGAGGCCGTTTCCCACAAACAAAAACGCCATCCCCACAAATAGTGCAAACATCGATCTAATCGTTATTATCGAGCTATTTCTCATTGCTTCTTACTCCATATATCAAAGCGCCCGCAGGCATCGCCGCAAGCGCGATCAAAAACGCGGCTATATCGAGGTTACCGTACCTTTTTAGCGCTAAAAATCCGACGACCAAAACCGCATACGCGATCAGCCGAAAAGGAACGAATGCGGTGAAGTAGTTGGGCGAATTTTGCTTTAAATTACGCGCGAAATTTTGCTTTTTTGAGGGCTTAGCTTCGCTATTTTGATTTGACTTGCTCAAATTTGACTCGTTTGCCAGGCTTAAATTTGACTCGCTATTTTGATCTGCGCCGCTTAAATTTGGATCGTCAAATTTAACCCATTCGTTTTCGCCTTTTAAATTTAGTTCCGCGTTCGCTTTTAGCGAGCCGTCCAAATTTGACGCATCCAAATGCTTAGCATTTTCGCGGTGCGGGTCATGCCCGTCAAATTTAGCGTTTTCAGCGTGATCAGGAAACTCCTCGTGATTTTCGCCCCATTCGTCTATGTCGTCCTCCGCATAGGCGTCATAGTCTCGCACGCCGTTTTCTACGCGTTTTTTGTAGGCTCTAAAGGTCGCGGCCAGCACCAAAAGCGAGCCCGCAAACGCAACCTGCGAGCTGTAAAACCACGCGCGGCCAAATGCCGCCGAGCCCAGCAAAAGCAAAGCCTCAAACGCGCCGTAAACGGCAAGGAGCTTAAAATTCACTCATCGTCCTCGTCATCGTCGTCTTTTGCGGGTTTAAATTTACCTTTATCTTTTAGTTCGTCGAGACTTTTTATCTGCGCATCGTAGGCCTTTTTGATGTTTAGGCCGGCTGCGGCGATACCGACTGCGATGCCCGCAAACAGCGTCCACGTCCAGCCGGTTTCCTTCATCATCCAGTAGCCAAACCCTGCCCCGATAGCAAGCGCAACGACGATAGAAACGCCCAGACTTAGCTGCTCGGCGCCTTTTACGACGTCGCCTAAATTTATCTTCGCCATTAGGCAAATCCCCAACTGTTTTTCATGCGCTCTTGTATCGCTTCGCGCTCTTTTCTGGCCTCTTTTAGACGCTCTTCTAGATCGGCGATCCTTGCTTTTACCTCGCGCATCTCCTCGTTCTCGCTAGCGCTCTCCGCAGCTATCTCGGCAAAGCTCTCGTCTGCGGCCTTAATCGCAAATTTGATATCCTCTTCGCTCATCGCGTCGCAGATGAAGCCCGTCTCAAACTGGCTAGGCGCTAGATAAACGCCTTTTTCAAGCATTTTGGCGTGAAATTTGGCGTAAAGTTTGACGTCGCTTTTTAACGCATCGTCATAGTTTTTGACCTCGTTTGACGTAAAGAAAAAGCCAAACATCGAGCCTCGCACCGTCGTTTGCAGCGCGATGCCGTGCTTCGTGGCAACGCTTTTTAGCCCGTGAGCGAACAATACGGCTAGCTTGTTTAGGCGGTCATAAAGATCATGATCGGCAAAAATTTTACTCAGGCTTGCGATGCCGGCAGCCATAGCTACGGGATTGCCGCTTAGCGTACCCGCTTGATATACGGCACCTTCAGGACTTAGGCAGACCATGATAGCAGCCTTTCCGCCAAACGCAGCCGCCGGGCAGCCTCCGCCGATAACCTTACCAAATGTTACCAGATCGGCCTCGATACCGTTAAATTCGAACGATCCGTGCCTGCTCGCGCGAAATCCGCTCATAACCTCGTCAAATATCAGAACCGCGCCGTTTTCGTCGCAAAGGCGTCTAAGCTCGCTCAAAAACTCGTTATCAGCAGGCACGAGCCCCATATTTCCCGCAATCGGCTCGATTATCAGCGCGCCGATTTTGCCAGGATTTGCCTCAAATATCGCCCGCACGCTAGCTATATCGTTATAGCGTGCCAGATAGGTGTTTTTCACGACGTCTGCCGGCACTCCGCCGCTAGAAGCGTTGCCGTAGGTCGTAGCACCACTGCCTGCTTTTACCAAAAGCGCGTCGCTGTGTCCGTGGTAGCAACCTTCAAATTTTATCAGTCCATCCTTGCCGCTAAAGCCTCGCGCCACGCGGATCGCGCTCATAGTGGCCTCAGTGCCGGAGCTTACAAAACGCACCTTTTCTACGTTTTTAAACTCGTCGCAGATTAGCTTTGCTAGCTTCGTTTCTAAATTTGACGGAGCGCCAAAGCTTAGTCCTTTTTTAGCCGTCGCTATCACCGCACTCTCGATATCAGGGTCGCAGTGTCCAAAAATGAGCGGTCCCCAGCTCTGGATAAAGTCTAGATAGCGGTTTCCCTCTATATCGACTAGATACGCGCCCTCGCCGCGGTCCACCACAAACGGCTCGCCGCCTACGCTGCCAAACGCGCGAACGGGCGAATCCACGCCACCCGGGATATATTTTTTAGCTAGCCCGAAAGCTTCTTTGTTAGTCATTTTTTATCCTTGTTGAAATTTATAACGTATTCGTAAAGCAAATTTATCTCTTCGTCGGTTAGAAAGTAGCTAGGCATCACGCTTTTTGCACTTAGTACGCCCTCTTTAAACGTCTCAAAATCAAGATTGTTTATCCTGGGCGCTCTTAGCTCGTCGTCGATGACCTGCTTGGTTTTTTTATCGAAATGTCTATATTTTGATATGAGCGAGCCCTCGCCGCCCTTGCCGTGACACTTGTCGCAGCCGATGCCGCGCGGGTTTTGATAGAGCATCTTCGCGTATTCGTTTTTCGTGATAAAATCGCTCGCAAACGCCGCACCACAAAGCAACCAAAAAATCAGCCAAATTTTCATAAATTCTTTCGCTTTTTCGTAAATTTAATCTAAAATTAGCTATCATACAATCTTTGCGATTAAAAAGTAATAAAGGACGAAAATGACGATATTAGACGGCAAAAACGTAAGCGCGCAGGTAAAGGAAAGAGTAAAAAACGAAGCGTTAAATTTGAAAAATCAAGGCATAGAGCCTGCGCTTGCGGTGATACTCGTCGGCGAGGATAAAGCCAGCCAAACCTACGTCGCGGCAAAAGAAAAAGCCTGCATAGCATGCGAGATAAAAAGCGTAATGCACCGCTTGCCCGAGTCTACGACGCAAAGCGAGCTAATCGCGCTAATAGACGTGCTAAATTTAGACGACGGCATCGACGGCATCCTAGTTCAGCTGCCGCTACCAAAGCATATAGATACGAATAAAATTTTAGAAACCATTAGCCCCGAAAAAGACGTGGACGGCTTTGCCGCGATAAACGTCGGCAAACTAGCTAGCGGGCTTGACGGATTCGTGCCGTGCACGCCGCTAGGCATAATGGAAATTTTTAAAGCATACGATATAAATTTAGAGGGCAAAAACGCCGTCGTGATCGGACGCAGCAACATCGTGGGCAAACCGATGGCAAATCTACTGCTAAACGCCAACGCGACCGTAACCGTGACGCATAGCAAAACGCGAAATTTAAAGGAAATTTGTGCAGACGCGGACATCCTTGTAGCCGCTATCGGCAGGGCTGATTTCGTAACGGCTGATATGGTAAAAGATGGCGCCGTCGTGATCGACGTAGGCATAAACCGCATGGACGACGGCAAGCTAAAAGGCGACGTCAAATTTGACGAAGTAGCTCCAAAATGCTCGTTTATAACTCCAGTTCCCGGAGGCGTAGGTCCGATGACTATCGCGATGCTGCTATCTAACACCATAAAATCAGCCAAAAACCGCGCGAAAAAGGCATAAATTTTGAAAAAAGCGTTTAATAAATTTTTAGATTTTTCAAACAGCTGGACGGGCACGGTCGTCATCGTCCTGCTCGTGATTTTTTTTGTCGCGCAGGCCTTCGTGATACCGTCAGGTTCGATGAAGGACACGCTTTTAGTCGGCGATCATCTTTTCGTTAAAAAATTTAGCTACGGCATCTCGACTCCGCGCATTCCGTGGATAGAGGTCAAGGTTTTGCCTGATTTTAACGGTAACGGCCACCTCATCGAGGGAGCCAAACCCGAGCGCGGCGATATCGTGGTTTTTCGCTATCCGCACGATGAAAAGATCCACTACGTCAAGCGAAATTTCGCAGTCGGCGGCGATGAAGTGATTTTCACCGAAAAGGCGTTATTTTTACACCCGCACGAGGGCGAGGAGTTTATAAAGGCAAATTTTGACGAAAAAGATATAGTTAAATTTGGCGGCAAGCTCTTCGTGCGCGAGCCCTATAAATTCGGCGGTATCCACTACGACGAGAAGGTAAATTTATTTGAACTAGCCGTAAACTACCTAAACTCGAGCAAATTCGCTATGCAACCGGTTATCGTAAACGAGCTACCAAGCGTGGGCAACTATCCGTTTAACGCATTTTATTTTCAGGTCCCTGAAGGCGAGTTTTTCATGATCGGCGATAACCGCGACCACTCGAACGACAGCCGCTTTTGGGGACCCGTGGCCTATAAAAACATAGTCGGCAAGCCGTGGTTTGTATATTTTAGCTGGGATGATGAATACAAAATCAGATGGAACAGAGTCGGCAAGAGCGTGGACTTTATACAAAACTCGCCAGAGCTACTAGACGCCGCCAGAGCCGAAGCTAAAAACGACGGAAACAAGATCGAATGAACCTTGATAACATCGACTTCGCGCAGGTTGCGATCCTAGTCGCCGTGCTCGTTATATCCGTCGTCGGACACGAGATCGCGCACGGATATGCGGCGTTTAAATTTGGCGACCTAACGGCTAAAAATTTGGGGCGGCTCAGCATAAACCCCATAAAACACGTCGATCCGCTAGGCACTATCGTCGTGCCCGCACTCATGTATCTTAGCACGGGAGTGACGTTTGGCTGGGCTAAACCCGTACCCATAAATTTACGCACGGTGCTTTATAACGGCGGATACAAGGCTGCTATCATTGTCGCGCTTGCAGGTATCGCATACAACCTTGCTCTTTTTGCGCTAGCGTTTTGCCTATTTAAATTTATCGGTTTTGACGGCTTTTTTGACGGTGCGGTAGCGGAGTTTGTATTTATGCTTGCAGCCGTAAATTTAGTCCTAGCTCTCTTTAACCTCTACCCTATCCCGCCTCTTGACGGCTCAAAGGCGCTTGAGTATCTTTTGCGTATTTTTGGGCTTCACAGCGCTGCAAACTGGCTAAACAGCATGCAAAGATACGGCTTTATCGCGCTAGTTATCATCGTGATCTCGCCGCTAAAAGATTACTTTTTCGAGCCGATACGATATGCCGTTGCTATCATGAGGATGTTTTTGTAAACGGCAAATTTTAAAATTTAGCCTA
>CALISV010000058.1 GCA_938041615.1 uncultured Campylobacter sp.
CTCCTCCAAATTTGACTTTAGTACGTCGACCGCTACATCGTTATTTATCGCGATTATCGCCGAACCCATTCGTTTTTGGATATCGCCGTCGATGCCCTGACCGCCGGTTATAAATCTACGAATGGCCTCTTCCAGCTTCGTGTTGCGGTAAAGCTCAAATTTGGCTTTATTGCTTATCTGCTGCTTTGCGGCGTCTTTGTCGCCCTTTTCGTAGGCTGCTGCGGCAGCGCTAAGGGCTGTTTTTATGTCGTTATAAACCACCTGCCAGTGCGGCTCGATAGCGGCGCTACTTGCGGGTTGCGCCATAGTTTGGCTAGCCTCAGCAGCCTTAGCGGTCTGCGCGGCGTCCGCGTTTTTAGGATTGGAGTACTCTCCCACTAGCTTGTGACCGGCGTTGATGACGGGCAAAACCTCATCCATCTCTTTGTTTAGCTCGTCCATTATCGCTTGTATCTCTTCTACCGGTTTTTTAGCAATGATGGCTTTACGGATCTTACCGAATTTAGACTCCATCGAGTAGGCTTTTTTCTGCCCCAAATTTACCCTGATCGCCGCTTCGATATTTTCGAAATGCCCAAAATACGCATTTTGCGTGGCAGTTTTTGCCTCGTCGATCTTGCCCTCTTTATACTGCTCGATAATGCTTACGAACGAATCTTTTATGCTCTGTATCTCAGGGCCGTAGTCGGCGTCCTGCGCATTTAGCATAAATGGGATAAACAAAGCAAGTATAAATTTCAAAAATTTACTCATAAAAACTCCAAAAAATATGTTTTATGCGCGCATTCTATCATTAAAAAACTTTAGCGAAAATAAAAACGGCTATCAAGTATAAGTCTTATCAACAAGCTATATTTTTTGATTATCAGATTTATCCAACTTTGAAATTTGAGTAAATTTAATGGATAAAATTTGAAAGAAAATTCGGGAGCGAGCCGCCCCCGAATTTGAGTTAGATAGTGGTGCCCGCTTGTCTTAGCATAACGCGTTTGCGATATACGTTTGACACGTCTGCGGCATCGCCTACTAGTAGCGCGTTGGTGGCGCAAACGGCGGCGCACATAGGGACTTTGCCCTCTGAGATACGGTTTTGACCGTACATATGAAGCTCCTCGTGGGAGTTCGTCTCCTCAGGCCCTCCGGCACACATAGTGCATTTATCCATAGCGCCTTTGATACCAAACGCCCCGTCTCTAGGAAACTGCGGCGCGCCGAACGGACATGCGTATAGACAGTATCCGCAGCCGATGCATTTGTTTTTATCGTGAAGCACGATACCGTCGGCTCTGATGTAAAAACAATCAACCGGACACACCTGCTCGCAAGGAGCGTCGGTGCAGTGTTGGCAGGCTATAGTGGTCGATACTTCCTTGCCCTCTATACCGTCATTTAGCGTGATGACCTTGCGGCGGTAGAGCCCCACCGGGAGCTCGTGAGCCGAAGAGCAAGCGACCTGGCATCCAAAGCAGCTGATACATCTGTTTGTATCTACGAAAAATTTCATTCTTGCCATCTCTTACTCCTTAGACTCTATTTTCGCCATATTCGTGGAAGAAGGTGTTAAAGCCCTCTCCGTCCGCTTTTTCTATCCTGCAAAGTCCGGCGTTAAATTCCGAAATTTGAGTAACCGGGTCAAAGCCGTAGTTTGTTACGGTATTAAAGCTCTCGCCGATCGTATAAGGCTTAGTGCCCTCAGGATAGCGGTCTTCTAAGCTCACGCCTTGCATAACGCCCGCGAAGTTATACGGCATACAAATTCTATCCGGCGTAACCATCTGAGTATGATAGCAGCGAACCTTAATCTTAGTGCCTTGCGGAGAGTGAATCCACATCATATCGCGATCTTGGATACCGTATTTTAGGGCAAGCTCAGGGTGGACGTTAGCAAACATCTCAGGCGTGATCGCCGCTAGATACTTACTCGTTCGCTCGATCATACCAGCGCCGCTTAGGTTTACTAGGCGCAATGTGCTAAATACGATAGGGAATTCCTTACTCCAGTCTTTTGCTTGCTGCTCGGATTTATATTTCGTCTCGACGCGGAAGTTTCTAGCCTGATCGTCGAAAGTCGGGTATTTTTGTACCAAATCCCAGCGCGGAGAGTGGATAGGCTCGCGGTGTTTAGGGATCGGATCTAGGAATTCCCAAACGATCATTCTTGCCCTTGCGTTGCCAAACGGCACTACGCCTTTTTCGCGGCATTTTTCTAGGATAAGTCCGCTGTGATCCGTACTCCAAGTAGCTCCCATCAGTCTTTTTTCTTCTTCGGTTAAGGTTATGCCTAGGACTTTTTCGATATTTTCTTTGGTAATTTGCGGATAGCCGCCTTTTACGTCCGATCCTACCAAAGTCGTATCCTCGCTAGCTAGCTGACTAACGCCGTTATGCTCTAAGCCGAAGCGATTTCTAAATCCGCAACCGCCCTCTGCGTAAGACTTGCTCATATCATAAAGTATCGGTGTACCAGGGTGTTTTTCGTCCCATGCCGGCCAAGGCTTACCGTAGTATTCGCCTTTTACGTCGCCGCCGATACCCATTAGCGTATCAGGGTCGAAATTTTGCCAGTTAGCCTGATGTCTTCTAAACATCTCGGCCGTTCTACCGGTGCAGCCGATAGATTTACCCAAG
The DNA here is from genome assembly GCA_938041615.1 of uncultured Campylobacter sp. Taxonomy (GTDB): domain Bacteria; phylum Campylobacterota; class Campylobacteria; order Campylobacterales; family Campylobacteraceae; genus Campylobacter_A. Next base: position 2,629 of record CALISV010000058.1, read on the forward strand.
CGAGCTATCTCGTTTGTAGCGTCGTCAGGCCACACGAAGTCGTCTTTAACTTGTTTTGGCTCGTGATTCACGGTCGCCATCTTCATGCCTTTTACGTACTCGTCGTAAAAGCCGAATTTTTTAGCAAATAAGAACATGACTTCGTGGTCGGCCTTACTCTCGTAAAGCGGCTCAACGACTTTTGTTCTCCATTGTCCTGAGCGGTTAGTCGAGCTTATATGACCTTCGTTTTCAAACGCAGTAGCCACCGGAAGTACGTAAATTCCGTCTTTTCTATCTGAAAGGATCGCAACCTCGTTTACGAACGGCTCCGCAACTACTAGCATATCTAGCTTGTCGACGGCTTGCTGAATTTTTGTAAGGTGCGCCATAGAGGTGATACCGGTTCCTTGAACCCAAAGAACGCGAAGTTTGCCACTTGTATAGGTTTTTTCTTCTTTTAGAACGCCTTGCCACCATTTTGATAGCGACCAGCCTTTTTCGTTTCTCCAGTTTCTATCTTCCGGATTTTGCGGATCGTGATAAAAATACTCTTCAAATACGGTATTTTTTACCGGAGCACCGCCCTGTTTCGGCTCTTTTGTCGAAACCGCAAATCGTTTGATAAACTCGTCATAATCAACGCCCCAGCCTTTGCAGTAGTATTTCCACGAGGCGTCTCCTAGTCCGTAATACATCGGCAAGCTATCGGAAAGGTTACACATATCGGTAGAGCCCTGAACGTTATCGTGACCGCGGATGATATTACAGCCGCCGCCAGGTTTGCCCATATTGCCTAGGATTAGTTGAAGGATAGGTAAAATTCTGGTATTTGACGTTCCTACCGAGTGCTGAGTGATACCTAGAGCCCAGATAACCGTTCCCGGTTTCGTATGCGCCATTATATTAGCAGCCTCTATGAGTCTATCTACCGGTACGCCGGTAACGTCCGAAGTAAGCTCAGGAGTCCAGTGTTCGGCCTCTTTTCTAACCTCTTCGATACCGTAGGTTCTGTTTTCTAAAAATTCTTTATCTTCCCAGCCGTTTTTAAGGATAATGTGAATAAGTCCATAAATAAGAGCCACGTCCGTTCCTGAACGCTGACGCAAGTAAAGATCCGCGTGCGCAGCCGTTTTAGTAAAATTCGGATCCGCTACGATTAATTTTGCGTTGTTTCTATCTTTAGCTTGCAACATATGCTTCATTCCGCCGACGGGATTTGCTACAGCCGAATTCGCACCGATACAAAAGATCGCTTTTGAATTTGCCGTCATATCTCCGAAGTGATTCGTCATCGCGCCATAACCCCAAGTATTCGCCACACCGGCGACTGTTGCGCTATGTCAAATGCGTGCTACGTGATCGTTGCTGTTTGTACCCCAAAACGCCGCAAATTTGCGGAAATAATAACTTTGCTCGTTGTTAAATTTAGCCGAACCCAAGAAAACTACGCTATCAGGACCGTCTTCTTTACGGATTTGTAGCATCTTATCGCCGATTTCGTTTACGGCTTGTTCCCAGCTGATGCGCTCCCATTTTCCGTTTACTTTTTTCATCGGAAATTTGATGCGTTGTTTTGATTTCGTAAGGTCGATCTGATCGATTCCCTTAGAGCAGTGCGAACCCTGAGAGATCGGGTGATACATAGCCATATCTTGGCGTACCCATACTCCGTCTTTTACCTCGGCTTCTATACCGCAACCCGCCGAACAAATAGAACAAATCGTTCTAACCTTTTTTGAACCTTCGTAAGGATTTTTTATCTCCTCGTTGGTTGCCTTTCTAAACGTCTCGTTTTCGCCAAACGCCATCGTGCTACCGGCACCAAGAGCGGCAAGCTTCAAAAACGAGCGTCTTCCTATGCGTGAATCACTCATGGTTTTCTCCCTTAGTAAGCGATCTTATAGTAGTATTCCCACTCTTTGCTTTTTTTGTAAAGCACCTCTTTTTTGCTCGACTTGCCGACAACTACGCCGTTGTCGTCAGGAGCAAGCTCGTCGCTAGTCGGTTTTGCGATAGCTGCAGCGGCCAATACGGTTCCGCCTACCGCGCCGACCTTCAGAGATTTTTTGAGAAAATCTCGTCTTGATCCTTGCATGTTTTCTCCTTATTAATCTCAAATTTGAAATTTTTGAGACGTTTTTAGAAAGATATTGTTCAAATTTTGCATATTTCCTAGGCGTAGTGCGCCTTACAGGCGCGTATTTTAGGGCACTTGCATATTTTAAAATATCACTGTGCAAATTTAGCATATTTTGAGAATAAATGAAGTAAAAATATTAGATTAATTATGAAACTTAATAAATAGTTAAGGAAATCTAAAATTTAGCTTAAGTTTTAATACTACATATCAAGTTATAAAAGTATATTTTATGAAAATTTAGGGCTTTTGAGCTAAATTTATCAAATTTAGCTCAAATTTACGTTAGGGATTATTTTTGTAGGTCGCTTAAATTTACTATGAAAGGCACGGAGCGAACGCCGGCGGCGGAGTATTTTTGTCTTAAATTATCCATCGCTTTTACGTCAGCATCGCTAACGGCACCGTCTGCTACCTTATAGTCGTCCGCAAAATATTTTCGTAAAATTTTGATCTTGTCGCTATCGGTTTTCGCGCTTGCTGCGTCTTTATATATCAAAAAGCTCTTTTGCAAAGACGAAACGTCGTGAACCGGAGTTAAGATTAGCTTTACGTTGCTTTCTTTTAGCGTCGCTTCGATCTTTTCAAGCTCTAGGCGGCAGTATGGGCACTCAGGATCAGAAAACATCACGATAGTAGGCTTTTTAGAGTCGTTTCCTAGAGTGATGATATTTTCTTTTTGCTCGTTTTTATAGACTTTTGAGATGTTTTTCGCTACTATTTCCTTTTTTATCTCTTGCATGTAGGCTTTTTGCGCCTTTAGGTCGATGATGTCCGGGAAAAGCAGGTCGCCTTTAGTAAAGATAACCTCGTCTTGGCTGACTTGACCGTTGCTCAAATTTACCACAACCGCTTCAATGCCATCAACCACAGGCTTGCGCTCGGTTACGTTTACTTTCACGCCCTCGCCGACCATCTGCGAATAAAAACCTACCACTTGCTCGTTTGACGCCGCAAACATCGCAGAGGCCGCCATTAGCGACAAAACTATTTTTTTCATTTCATTCCTTTTTAAAAATTTGCGCGGATTATATTAGCTTTTTATAAATAGATAAAAAATCACGCTTTTAAAAATCTATCCGTACCGTTTTTTACGATATTTGGATCTAGATCGAGTTGCTCGAGGTAGGCGATTACGTATTTTCGGCTCAGATTTAGCGCCTCTTTCGCGTTCGTTACGTTTACGAATCCTTGCGCGGCGATGATGGCTTTTAGCTTCGCAAGCGCCTCGTTTAGGGCTTTTGACGTTACGAAAAGATTATGTGCGAGCCTCGCCACGCGTCCGATGCCGGTTAGCTTTTTTAGCGCGTTATCGCCGCTAACGCGGTCTATCTCAAGCTCGTCGTAGATGTTATAGGGTGCCAAAGGGGCTAAATTTCCGCTTTGCAAGATTTCGTAAATTTTCTCCTCGAGCCTGATTTTTAGCTTGCTCATATCGACGCCCGTTTTGGTATAGACGCCGTCGTTTTTGGTTATCGCGCCCGCGCTTTCTAGCTCGTCAAGCGCCTTTTGGGCGATGCTTTCGCTAGCCCATGAGAGCTTTAGACTGATGCTCATAGCCGAAAATACCGCAAATTCGTTCTTTTCTATCATAAATTTGACCGCGCTTTTTATCCGATCGACCGCGCTTAGATCGTAGATATTTAGCGCTTTTTCATCGACGAATACGTTTGGCGTTTGTTTTGCTATCGCTACGGCCTCCTCGTGATTTAGCCCGAAGCGCTGATAGGCCGAGATGATGCCAAAGCCGTTTTTATGCGTATCTTTTAGCATCGCAAAGGCGCTTACGAAGTCCTTTTTAAGCAGCGCGTTTAAAAACGAAATTTTGCTTGATTTTTTCATCGGTTCGCTCACGGCGTTTAGCACCCTGCCGCCGCCTACGACGCGACCGTTTGCGATGAGCACGAAGGGTTCGCCAAATTTCAAAAACATATCCCTTTCAAATTTAAACGTCGCAAATATCCCGCCCTCTTTTTCGCTAAGAACCAGCGCTTTTGCGGGCGTGGCCTTTGCCCCGACGCAAAACGTCACATTCTCGCCGTGCGTTAGCTCGCGCGCAAAAACGATCGCGTCTATCTCGCGAAATCCCCTAAAAAAGCCCTTTTTACTCAGCAATTGGCCTTTTTTTAGATCGTTTAGCTCGATACCCGTCAAATTTAGCGCCACGCGGCTACTAACTCCCGCGCGGTCGACGAATTTATCGTGGCTCTGCACGCTTCGCACCTGCGCTTCTTTGCCCGCATCATAGTTAAAGAGCTTCTCGTTTTTGCTCACGCTGCCCTCTATTACGGTGCCCGTGACTACGTTTCCGATACCTTTTAGGCTAAAAACGCGGTCGATGTAATACCTAAAAACTCCCTCTTGCTCGCGCTTAGCCGCTTTTAGCGTAAAAAGATAATTTCGCAGCTCGTCTATGCTCGCGCTATCCTTGATACTAACCGGGAAAATCTCTAAAATTTGCAGATTTTTGTAGTTTTGCGCGGCAGCGTAAATTTCGCTCTTTCGCTGCTCTATTAATTCTGCGCTAGCCAGGTCGCACTTTGTTAGCGCGACGATGAGAGAACGAACGCCAAGGATGTTTAAAACCTCCAAATGCTCCAAAGACTGCGGCATAAGCCCGTCGTTTGCCGCCACGACGAAAAGGCACGCGTCAAATCCGTACGCGCCGCTAATCATCGTTTTGATCAAATTTTCATGTCCCGGCACGTCGATAAATGCGATATTTTCGCCGTTTTTGCTCAAATTTGAAAAGCTAAGATCGATCGTGATCCCGCGCTTTTGCTCCTCCTCGAGTCTGTCGCCCTCAAAGCCGTTTAGTTCCTTTATCAGCGCCGTTTTGCCGTGGTCGATGTGCCCGGCCGTTCCTATTATTAAGCTCATTTTTCATCCGTTTCGTTGATTTTTTCTATCAAATTTTGCACGTCTGCGTCCAGCACGCTACGAAGATCGAGTAAAAATTTACCCTCCTCTATGCGTCCGATCACGAGATTTTTCCTAAATTTAGCCTCGTTTTCGTTCGCGTTTCCTTTGACGGCTAGCGCGAGGCTAGGTATGCGTTTGTTCGGCATAGTGCCGCCGCCTACGAATGTCGTCGTGCGCACGATTTCAAGCGGAGTTTTTAGCTGCGAGTTTATAAAATTTGCCGTGTTTTCAAGCTCGTCCACGCTTTTATAGAGCTGCTTTACCGTCGTGATAAGCTCAAATTTGCGGTTTGCGTAGGCTTTGACGCTCTCAGCTAAAAGCGAGATGATCACCTTATCCACGCGCAGCATTCTTAGCAGCTGATTTTTCTTTAGTTTTGCGATGAGCTCACGTTTACCTAGGATTATGCCGCACTGCACGGAGCCAAAGAGCTTATCGCCGCTAAAGCTAACGAGTGAAGCGTCTTTTAGATTTTTTAGATTGGGCTCGTTGCGCTCGAGGCCGTAGGGCAGCTCGCCGTAAAATCCGCCGCCAAGATCAAAATAATCAATGAGATTTCGCTCCCTCGCCAGCGCGCTAAGATCCGGCATCGCTACGTCCTCGCTAAAGCCAACGATATCGAAATTTGACCTATGCACCTTTAAGATCAGCTTCGAGTTTTCGTTTATCGCGTCCTCGTAGTCGCGCAGGTTGGTTTTATTCGTCGTGCCCACTTCGCGCAGGATCGCGCCCGAGTTTGCCATGACTTCTGGTACGCGAAAGCTCCCGCCGATCTCGACTAGCTCGCCTCTGCTGATGATGGCTTCGCCGCCTTTTGAGAAGGTATTTAGCACCAAAAACACGGCGCTTGCGTTGTTATTTACTATGACGGCGTCCTCAAATCCGAAAAGCTCCGCGAGCAGCCCGCCCACGTAGTCGTAGCGGTTTGAGCGGCCGCCCTTTTCGACGCTGTACTCTAAATTTGAATACCCCGTGATCACGGGCTGGGCTCGGCGTAAAATTTCAGGATCGATCGCGCTACGGCCGAGATTCGTGTGGATGATGACGCCTGTTGCGTTTATTAGGCTGCGTAGGCTCAAATTTGACGCCTTTTCGTAGCGAGCGAGCGTATTTTGGACGATAGCGTCAAGCTCTGGGCAGTTTTGCCCGCCTAAAATTTGAGCGCGCAGGCTTTCTAGCTCGGCCCTAGCGACTTTGGTTAGCAAGCTAACATCAAGCGCGAAAAATCGCTCATTTTTTATAAATTTATCTATCTGCGGGAGTTTTCGTAGTTCGTTCAAATTCGCTCCTAGTAAATTTGTGTTACCAAGCGCGATTTTAGCATAAATTTGGATAAATCTAATCTTATTAAAAAAAATAAATGTAAAAATTCAGAGCCTATTAATGCCTTTAGTATTAAAATGCGCTCAATTTTGATAACGCGTAGCGCGGGGAGAAAATCATGAAAGAATTCGGTTTTTACAACGATTTTGACGAAAATTTGATGCTAAACGAGCAGATCGAGATAAACGGCGAAGGTGAGTATCTCGTCTCAAATTCGCCCAAACTAAAATCAAGCGTCGTAGCGCCGGAGATAAATTTTTATCTAAAAAACACCGCCGACTCGGTGCTAGATAAAGCCAAAAACACGCTTTTGCTTTATGAGGCAAGAGCTAGCGCCTTTGACCTAGCGCGCGACATCGACTACGAAAAGCCCGTCGGCAAAAACGTCGTGATCGTTAGCAACGGCGGACGCGAAAATTTGGCGAATTTGCTTAAGGAAAAAGGCTTTAAAACCATCGAGCTGACGCATTTTGAGATCAAATTTATCTACGGAGCCGCAGGCGAACTAAGCGTGCTAGTGCTGCGCCCGGACGGCGAGTTTGAGGTAGACTGCGACTTTTTCCTCGTAGAAAACGCGCGCGAATACATGCTAAAACAAAGCGGCTGCTACGAGATCGCAGGCAAAAGCGACGAGGAAATCACCGCGCAGCTAGACGCGCAAAGCCCGAAATTTAAATTTAAAAGCCACGTCCACTACGACTCCACGATCTGCCAGTACCACGAGCGCAGACACGAGATCTGCGGCAGATGCGTCGAGGCCTGCCCTACGGTAGCGATCCTAAAAGAGGACGAAACCAAGCACCTAGTTTTCTCTCACATCGACTGCGTAAACTGCGGCGGTTGCGTTAGCGTGTGTCCTAGCGGCGCGCTTGATTACTCGGATATGCCGCGAAACTCTTTTGCCCAGATAGCCAAACTCTACCGCGGCAAGATCGCGCTAGTCGTACCCGCAAAGGCAAATTTAGAAAACTTAAGCGTAAATTTACCCGCAAACGTGCTTCCTTTTGCCGTGAGCGGCGAGAGATTTTTGAGCGAGACGCATCTGCTTACATTGCTTCAAGAAAGCGGCGCTCAGGTCGTGATCTACGAGCAAAATATCGGCAAAGGCACCAAAGACGCGGTGGATATTTTAAATCAAATTTACGAGCTCAAATTTAACGAAAAAGCCGTCCTGGTCGCGCAAAACGAGGACAAGCTAAAAAGCGCCCTATCTCAGGCTAAATTTATCGAGGGCTCACAGCACTCCATCGCCGAGTACGCCATGCCAAAGCGCGAGATTTTCGCCAGACGCCTAGAGTGGCTAGTTGGAGATCAAAATTTAGGCTCCGTTAGCACCACAGAGCTCATCAGATACGGCCGCGTCGAGATAAATCAAGACACCTGCACGCTGTGCCTAAGCTGCGTGGGAGCGTGCAACGTCGCCGCCCTGGTCGCGGACAAGAAAACAAACTCCATCGTCTTTAACCCGAGCGTCTGCACCGCGTGCGGATACTGCGAGCTTAGCTGCGCGGAAAAAGACACGATATTTTTGCGCCCCGGCAAGATCGATCTGGAGTCTAGCTTCTTTACCTTTAGCGAGCTAGCCAGAGACGAGCTTTTCGCCTGTATCGAGTGCGGCAAGGAGTTTGCGACCAAAAAGGCCGTCGAAAAGATCGCCGCGATCATGGCGCCTAAATTTAACGGCGACAAAGCCAAGCTAAAGACGCTTTATTGCTGCTCGGACTGCAAAGCCAAAGTGATGATAAAAGCGCAAATGGATCAAATGAAAGAAGAGGTTTTAAATGGATAATAACTTAACCAAGGCGCGCGCGTATTTTTACGAGTTTTTGGCCTATCCGCTGTTTTTTCACGAGCACGGCGGTAAATTTGACCGCTGGCGCGAGCAGCTAGCCTACCTAGCGACCAGTCCGGTTACGCCTCAGAGCGAAGCCGCGTTTGCAAATTTGGCTAAATTTGACTTTGAGAAATTCGCTAGAGAGCAAAACGACGTGCTTTTTGACTTTTCTTACTCCAACATCCCGCTAAATGCCTCCTTTTACGAGGACGGGCGCGACGACGGCGCGGCTAGGCTGCGCGTGATCGAGTGCCTGAAGCTAAGCCCGTACCGCAGAGACAAAGACGCCTGCAAGGACAGCGAGGACTACGTCGGATTTATATTTTTAGCCACGGCGACCTTTTTGCGCGACGAAATAGCGGGCGCGGCAAATATCAGCAGCAAGCTATTTACGGACGTTACGAATAAATTTATCGACGAATTTATCAAATTTTTATCTGCTCACAAAAATGCCGACTTTTTCGCCTCTTACGCGGTTATCTTGCGCGATTTTATCGAGCTTGAGCGCGCGGTGCTAGGCGTAGAAGCCCCTCCTGCGCCGATCGGCGACAGCGCGGCGGTAGCCTCGATGAAAAAAGAGCCGTTTCAAAGCAAGATGCCTACGGCTAAAACCAAACTCCGCTGGGAGGAGTTCTCGCCCGTCATCTCGCAAGAATTTGACGACTGAGGCTTGCGCGCTTAAATTTGCTTGCTAGGCTCGTGCCGGCAGGCAAATTTAACTTGCCCGAGTCGCCCGAGCGGCCGTTTTCTCATCAAATTTGCGCTTTAAATTTAGCCAGATAAACCCGTCCGTTTTCGGCGCGATTTTTTAGCCTCTTTAACCCGCCCAAATTTACTCCAGCATTTTCCAAATTTCCCATCCAATTTCACTCAAATTTAACCGCCCTTTGGCTAAGATTTCGCAAATT
>CALISV010000059.1 GCA_938041615.1 uncultured Campylobacter sp.
CTCAAAACCAAATTCTGCCACCGATAAGCCTAAAGAGCTTCAATCTCGTCGCGGCAAAGCTCTTCACGGGTCGCACGCATCAGATCCGCGTGCATTTAAGCTCGATAAATCGGCACATTTTGGGCGATCATTTATACGGATTTAAGAGCGAAAACGCTAAAATTAGCAGGATTTTGCTCCATGCCTATTTGCTCTATTTCATCCATCCGCGAAGCGGCAAAGAGGTGAAAATTTGCGCGGGCTTGCCGAGCGAATTTCTAAATTTTACGACAAATCAAAAGGTAAAGGATGAAATTTATGAAAAAATTTTACCGACTAACGTTGAGCGCTACTTTAGCGATATTAGCGGGTGGCTGCGCTATGTCTAGCGCGCCTAGTGCAAGCGACGAGAGCCTGCCGCGCGTAGAGGGCATTAGGACGATCACGAGCGACAATGAGATCGGGCTTGAGTGGCCTAGATACGACGGTGATGCCGCCGTGCTGGGCTTTGTCGTTTACCGAGCGCCTGCAAGCGGCGGCGAAGCCAAAAAGATCGCCACCATCGCAGATCCATACTCCACCCACTACGTAGATACGAGGCTGCAGCCGGGCACTTCGTATAAATACACCGTGCGCACATACGGCGCCAAGGGCGTTTCGGCTCCTTCTCCGGTCGCTATCGCAAGCACAGCAAAAATGCTAGAGTCCGTGCCGTTTGCGCAGGCGATCTACGGGCTTCCGGGCCGCGTTAAGATCATCTGGCGCCCGCATCCGGATCTTCGCGTAAGCTCCTATCTAATCGAGCGCCGTCCTAAGGGAGGCGAGTCATGGAGCACGATTAAAGAGGTTCGCGGCAGACTTAGTGCTGAATATATCGACAATATCGATTACGGCGAAGGATATGAATACCGCATCACCGTCAAAACCGAAAACGGAGAGCTGTCCAAGCCTGGTCCAGTCATTGCCGCAGCGCAGGCAGAATAAAGCTTGCCGAATTTCATAACCCAAAGCGTGAGCCTGCCGACGCTACCAGCTAGATTCGGCGAGGTCGAATTTTTAGAGACGACGCGCGGCAGAAATCTGACGCTCGTGCGAACCAAAAGCTTTGATAGCGAGTTTTTTATCACCCTAAAGCCCTGCGGCGGCAAAGTGATAGTAAAGGGCGAAAAGATCACCAAGCCCGCTAAGATCGGCCATCTGCAGCGAGCGCTCGAAATTTTTAAAGAGCGCTTCTGCGGGCGGATCATCTCGCAGGCGTTTGCTTACAAAGACAGCTCGCTTACCGAAAAAACGCCGCTGATTTTGGATGAGAATGAAATTTTATCCCTCGTAAGAAGTTCTAAATTTAATAAAATTTTCATCGAGATCGGCTTTGGCTCGGGCAGACACCTACTTCATCAAGCGCGCTCAAATCAAGACGCGCTGCTAATCGGTATCGAAATTTACAAACCCGCAATCGAACAGGTCGCAAAGCTAGCGATCCGCGAGGGGCTACAAAACATTGCGCTGATTGCCACCGACGCGCGGGTTTTGCTGAGCCTGCTTCCCGCGGGCTGCCTGCAGCGCGTGTTTTTACACTTCCCCGTGCCGTGGGACGACGCACCGCACCGCCGCGTCATAAGCGACGAGTTCGCCTCGCAGATCGCACGCACGCTCGAGCTCGGCGGTCGCTTCGAGCTTCGCACCGACAGCGAGGAGTACTTCCTCTACGCAATGCAAAAGCTCTCGCCCTACGTTCAGCGCAAAGCGGGCGAAATTTCGCATTTTAAAAACCGCGATGCCGCCGTAGCGAGCAAATACGAGGATAGATGGCGCAAAATGGATAAAGATATCTACGATCTGATCTACGAGAACAAAACCGCGGGCCGGGGCGAGCCGCAGCAGTTTGAGATGGAATTTTTAAAATTTGACGCGGCGGCAATCGCGCGAAATTTTAAAAATTTCACCTTCAAAGGCGAGGATTTTTTCGTGCATTTTGAGGAAATTTTTTACTTTGACGCGCAGAAAGACTTGGGCGCGGGCGAAGCTTGCGCAGCGGACGGCGTGAATTTAAGCGGCGCGGGCGAAGCTATAAACGACGAGGCTATAAATTTAGACGCGACGCGCGACAAAAATTTAACCGAGCGCGCGAGCATGGATGAAATTTTAGCAAGCGACGGCAAAATTTCAGCTACGACAGCGGGCGATAAAATTTTAACTTGCGCGAACGCTACGCAAATTCTAAAAAAGGCAAACGCCGCGCCAAATACAAACCGCGCGAATGAAACGGGCACAAAAGAAGGCGTAAATTTAAATCAAAATTGCTTGAGCTCAAACGACGTAAATTTAACGGGCGACGTTCCCATCGCAATAAACGCTAAATTTAGCCGCACCGCCCCTGGCGAAAAGCGCGCTTTAGCCTGCGAGCAGATCGTAACAAAGCAAGGCACGCAGATAAACAGCGCGACCGCCGCAAGCGATATATTAAACGCAAACGACCTAATCGTAACAATCGACGCAAGCAACGCGCTAAATTCTAGTGGCACGGATGGTGTGCTCGCAACTATCGACGCGACAGGTACAGACAATACACCCACAACGATCGGCGCAATAGATGCGAGCAATGCGCTGAATGCGGGCGGCTCGTTCGCAGCGAACCGCACAAACGAAGCAAACGCGGCACCAAATACAAGCGCCGCACCTTGCAAAAAGGGATCGCAAGACGAACGGCAAAGCAAGCCGAGCTTCACCAAGCAGCAAGATAAACACCAAAGCAACCTAGAAGGCTGTGCAGAGCCACGAGCCTAGACTGCGCAAAGTCACAGCTCAAACAGCAAAGCAAACCAAGCTGCGCCGAGCCGCAGGATGTGCTAATCCTGCTTTCGCTCGGGGCATTCGACTTTCCGCAGCAGTGTTTCATCCGCGCAAACGCAAGCGGCACGCGCTACTTCATCCGCCGCCCGCTTCCTACGCGCGAAAACCACGCGGCACATCAAAAAATTTCGGAGATATTTTCACAATGGCAGAGATAACGGACGATTACAACATCATCACCGCAGCGGGCCTCACTCTGGGCTACGAAAAGGCGGGCGCGGTCATCCAAGACGCGAGTTTCGGCATCGGCGCGAAGGACTTCGTCATCATCACGGGCAAGAGCGGTAGCGGCAAATCCACGCTGCTTAAGTCCTTCTACGGCGGCATCGACATCATCGGCGGCGAGCTGAACGTCTGCCTGTGCGATCTAAAGGGCATCACGAACTCCGATCTGCGCACCCTACGCCAGCGCATCGGCATTATCTTTCAAAACTACCGCCTGATCAACGAATGGACGATCGAGCGCAACATAATGCTTCCGTTAATGATAATGGGCTACAATCAGCAGGTCTGCCAAGACCAAGCCAAAAAGCTACTGCGCCACGTCGAGCTCGGGCACAAGATGGGCAAATATCCGCTCGAGCTTAGCGGCGGCGAGCAGCAGCGCGTGGCTTTGGCGCGTGCGATGGCGCATAATCCGCGCCTGCTGCTGTGCGACGAGCCTACGGGAAATTTGGACGACTACTCCAGCGCCATTATTTGGAATTTGCTGCGCTCGGCGTGCGAGTCGTGGAACGCCTGCGTCGTCATCGTGACGCATAAAATGCCCGCCACGCTTCGTTTTAGGCACCGACATTTTGAGATTAAGGACGCTAAAGTAAATGAAATCGATTAAAACCCATTTCGGCGTGATCTTTTCGCTCGTCGCGCTGCTTTTTTCCGTGCAGTTTGGAATTTTTATGAGTAACCTAACCAAAAGCTACGAGCGCTCGATTCAAAACGAATACAACATCGTGCTAGTCTCCAAAACCTCGCTCAGCCTGCAAGACGCGCAAAAAGCGGTGCCTAAAATCAGCTCGATTAGCGAAATTTCCACAGCGGGCATCACCGAGCGGCTGAAGGGTAAAATTTCACAAAACGCCTTTGCCGAGCTTAGTAAAAATTTGCCTAAATTTTATAGCGTCAAGCTCGAAAGCTTCCCCGACGCCGCGCAGCTTGCCAAGATCGAGCAGGATCTAAAATCCATAGGCTCGCTCACGCGGGTTGAAATTTTTAAAAAGACCCACGATGAAATTTTTAAAATTTTACTGCTTATCAAAAGCCTCGTTTACGGCTTTGCGTTTCTCATCGTGCTTTTAGGCGTGATGTTAATTCACCGCCAGATGCGTATCTGGGTTTACGAACACAAAGAGCGCATCGAGATCATGGAGCTTTTCGGCGCGTCGTTTCTGATAAAAAGCGGCAAACTCTACCGAATGGCGATAATAGACTCCTTCATCGCCACGCTGATCGTGACCTGCTTCTACATTGCGCTTCCTTCTTGGGAGGTGTTTTCGACCACGCTTAAGGGTATCGGCGATCTACGCACCGCCATAGTGCTGCCTTACGACGCGTTGATCCTTTTGGGCGTGGCTTTAGCGCTATCTATAATCGCGGTAAGTTTTGTGATGCTGCAAATCGGAAATAAACGAGCATGAAAAGGGCTTTTTTAGCGCCGCTTCTTGCGCTGGGGCTTGCCGCGGCTCTTACTTATGCCGCGCCCGCAAAGCAGCAGAGCACGAAAGATAAGATCGCCAAAGCGGGTCAAGAGCTCAAAAGCTCGCAAAAGGAGGGGATGCAACTCTCGCAAAAGATCGATGAGATTGCAGGCCAAATCGTAAAGGAGCAGGAGGGCTTTAAAAAGCGCGAAGGCGAGATCAAGCAGCTAAGCGAAACGATCGAAGGCCTAAAGGATCAATACGCCGCCGAAGCGCAGGAGCTTGAAAAGCTTAATAGCCAAAACGTCACGCTTCTTAGCGTGCAAAACGATCTAGAAAGCAAGATCGCAAGCGTGATCTCGCAAGAGCTATCATTTGATCTCATCACCGACGTAAATTCCACCACCACGCCCGATTCTATCATGGCTAGCGAAATTTTAGAAGGGCTTGGCGTCGTTATGAACGACGAGCTGAAGGGGCTGATCAAAGACTACGAAAATAATCAAAATTTTATCAACGAGCAGAACAAAAAGATCAAATCGATCCAGGCGAGCATGGCGGGCTACGACAAGAAAAAAACCGATCTTAACGCCAAGCTAACCACCCAAAAAGAGAAGCTCGCGCAGATGAAAAAGGATAAAGAGGACTACATCGCACGCCTAGAGAAGATAAACGACGAGCAAGACGCCATATCTAAGACCCTGCAGGAGCTTAAGATCATCGACGACGCCGAAGAGAAGGCAAAAGCGCAGAAGGAGGAAGCGGCACGCCAAGCAAAGCTTGAAGCGCAGAAGCAAAAGGAGCGCCAGGCGCGCGAAAAAGAGTACGCCAAAGCAAAAGCGGCAGCAAAAAAGGCGGGCAAGCCCGAGCCTGCGCCTCCTAGCGAGCCCGAGCCAGAAGTGAGCGAGCCCGCGGATGAGCGCGTAAGCAAAATCAACCAAAAGGTCAAGCAGTACGGCTCGAGCTATCAGTCCTCACGCGTTAAAAAATACAGCGGAGCCAAGACCGCAGCGCCTTTAAACGGCGCGTATTTGAAGCGAAAATTCGGCAACTACAACGATCCCGTGTATAACATCAAGCTTTTCAACGAAAATATCGTGCTAGGCTCAAACAGCGGCGACACGCAGGTTAAGGCGGTGCTGCCAGGCAAGGTGGTCTTTGCCAAAGAAACCGCCGTGCTCGATAAGGTCGTGATCCTAGAGCACAGCGGCGGCATCCACACGATCTACGCACACCTTAGCCAGATCGCCCCTACCGTAAAAGTTGGCGCAAAAGTGCAAAAAGGCTACGTCATCGGCCGCGTGCAGCGAGATCTGACCTTTGAAGTTACGCAGAAAAACTACCACATAGACCCCCTCGAGCTAATCAGCCTAAAATAGCACTCGCGCGCCGAGATTAGCAAAATTTAAAGCAAATTTAGCTAAAATCCGAAAATTTAAGGAGATGAAAAATGGAGCGAAAAAAGCGAATTTTAGTTAAATTTTCAGGCGAGGCGCTAGCTGGAGACAGCGGCTTTGGCATAGATAACGCTGTGCTTAAATTTATCGCAAAACAGATCAAAGAGCTAGTTGAAAACGGCATCCAAGTGGGTATCGTTATCGGTGGAGGCAACATCATACGCGGCGTTAGCGCGGCTAGAGACGGCATCATAAAGCGCACCAGCGGCGATCATATGGGCATGCTAGCTACCGTGATAAACTCTATCGCGATGAGAGAGGCGCTAGAGAGCGTGGGTCTGGACGTGCGCGTACAAAGCGCGATAAAAATGGAAGCTATCTGTGAAACTTTCATCGTTGGGCGCGCAAACAGACACCTCGAAAAAGGTCGCGTTGTGATCTTTGCTGCGGGAACTGGAAATCCATTTTTCACCACCGATACGGCGGCTACTTTACGCGCTATCGAGATAGATTCAGATATGATAATCAAGGCTACGAAAGTGGACGGCGTTTACGACAAAGACCCGCATAAATTTGAAAATGCGACGTTGCTAAAAGAGCTAAACTACGAGCTTGCTATGAGTGATGATATCAAAGTGATGGACGATACTGCTATCGCGCTAGCTAAGGATAATTCGCTACCGATTTTGGTGTGCAATATGTTTAAAGACGGAAATTTGCTCAAAATCATACAAGGCGACGAGAGCGCGTTTTGCTCTATCGTGAGAAATTAAATTTAAGGAGAATAAATGAGATCTGAAGAAGTAGCGGCAAAGGCTCTAAAACTAGTCGGAGACGATAGATATAAGCTTGCTCTAGTCGTAGCAAAAAGAGCCGAGGCGCTAGCCGGCGGAGCAAAAAGCCTACTTGATATCGACGTTACTAAGATGAAATTTGCCGATATCGCCCTACGCGAGATAGCCGAGGGCAAGATAGCTTTAGAGGGCATAGTTGAAGCAGCTAAATAGCGGATTTTTACTAGAACAATTAATCGACGATATAACCGCTTGCAAGGACGTCGCCCAGGCGAGGCAGCTACTTAGCGAGCTTATAAATTTTACGCCGAATTTAGAGCGCGCGATCGAGTGTTGCGTTATCTCGCATGCGGGGCAATTTAGAAAAAGCGGCGAACCGTATGCTATACACCCTATCCTAGTATCCTGCATCGTGGCACACATGGGCGGAGACGAGGATATGATTATCGCCGCCTTGCTTCACGATGTGGTCGAGGATACGGACAGGTCGATAGAGAGTGTGCGAGAGGACTTTGGCGAAGAGGTCGCAAAGCTGGTCGAGGGACTAACCAAAATCGTAGCCATCAGAGAGGACAAGCTCGCAAGCTCGGAGTCAAACGAGCGTTTGGCGGCGTCTGCGATGACGTTTCGCAAGATGCTACTAATCTCCATCGAGGACGTGAGAGTGCTCGTGGTAAAGCTCTGCGACAGACTGCACAATATGCTCACCCTGCAAGCTTTGCGTCCTGAAAAGCAAAAAAGAATTGCAGAAGAGACGCTGATGGTTTACGCTCCGATCGCGCATAGGCTGGGCATTTCGTCGATTAAAAACGTGCTTGAGGATCTTAGCTTTAAGTATGCTTTGCCAGAAGAGTACAAAAAAATCGACGACTACCTAACCGAGCACAAACAGCAGCTTGTGCTAAAGCTAAACGCGTTTACCGACAAAATTTTTCAAATTTTACTTAAAAACGGCTTTAGCGAAAACGACTTTGAGATACAAAAGCGCATCAAGCACCACTACTCGATCTACTTAAAAATGCAGAGAAAAGGCATCTCGATCGAGGAGGTGCTAGACCTGCTAGCTGCGCGCGTACTGGTTAAAGAGCCGCAGGACTGCTATTTGGTGCTTGGAAATTTGCATATAAATTTTAACCCTCTAATCTCGCGTTTTAAAGACTACGTCGCACTTCCGAAGCAAAACGGCTATCAGACGATACACACTACGATATTTGATAACAAAAGCATCTTTGAGGTTCAAATTCGCACCTTTGATATGCATAAAACCGCAGAGTACGGCGTCGCAGCGCACTGGAAATATAAAACGGGCGGCTTTTTAAATCCAAAACTTGACTGGCTAAGCGACATCAGCGGTATAGAAAACGGCATGGAGGAGGCGAGCGAAAACCCCGAGGAGCTCTACGAATACGCAAAAGATAGCCTCTACGTCGAGGACGTCGCGGTTTATTCGCCAAAGGGCGATATATTCACGCTTCCGCGCGGCGCTACGGCACTTGACTACGCTTACGAGATACACACGCACGTAGGCTTGCACGCCAAAGAAGCCTACGTAAACCGCGTGCGCGTGCCGCTACTAACGGAGCTAAAAAACGGCGATATCGTTAGCATCGTGACGGGAGATGAGCCCAAATACCGCTGCTCGTGGCTAGGCAGCGTAAAAACGGGCAAGGCTAGAGCCACGATCCGCTCGTACTGCAAGCAAAAGATAAGAGATATAAACAACATGGTCGCGATCGAAATTTTAAGCGGCATCTTTGCAGTACCTTCAACAACCATCGAGCAGTGGCTAGAGACTGAAAATTTGACCAAGAAAATTTTTAGAGCCGCGTTTGATTCGGTTTACCTGCAGGACGTGGTAAACGCGCTAAAAAAATACGTAAAAAGAGACCGTCCATTTGCCATCGCGATGACGGACAAATACAACGTCAAAAAGCAAAAATTTGAAAATATCGTGATCTACTCGAATCACAAAATAAACAGCATCGAGTTTGATTATTGCTGTAATCCAAAGCGCGGCGACGATATCGTGGGGTTTAGAAACTATCACCACGTCACCGTCCATCACAAGCTTTGCGAGCGGTTTATAAAGCTAGCCGAAGAAAAAAACGAGATGATTTTCGTCAAATGGACGCGGGTCGCTCCGCATAGGTTTAAGATTATCTTGAGCCTAGAAAACAGACGCGGGTCGCTTGCGGAGTTTTTGACGTATATGGCGAAAATGCAAGTCGATCTCGTAACTATCAGCCTTACCGAGACCAGAGAGGCGACGGCGGACTTTTTCGAGCTGACGATCGAGCTTGGCGAAAATTTGAACGTAAACGAGATAAAAGAGCGACTAAGGGATCGTTACAAGATTATAGACTTCGTGTCGCTTGACGACGCATACGGACATTAATAAATTTAGGAGAGAAAATGGGCGAAAATTTGAGCAAAATAATGAGCGATATAAAAAAGGGCGTCGCCGAGATGATAGACGAGGAGCGCATCGAAAATTTAGTAAAAAACTACTATGAAAATGGCAAAAATTTCTACGTTAAAGCAGGCTTTGACCCGACGGCTCCCGATCTCCACCTAGGTCACACCGTAGTGCTTCAAAAGATGGCTCTTTTGCAAAAGCACGGCGCGATAGTGCAGTTTTTGATAGGCGATTTCACGGGGCAAATCGGCGATCCAAGCGGTAAAAGCCAGACGCGTAAAAAACTAGACCGCAAGACTGTGGCGGCAAACGCCAAAACCTACGAGGAGCAAGTTTTTAAAATCCTAGACCCGCAAAAAACAAAGATAATGTTTAACTCCAAGTGGCTAAACGAGCTAGGAGCTGCGGGCATCGTGGAGCTAACTAGCACCTTTGCGGTGGCTAGGATGCTTGAGCGCGATGATTTTGAAAAAAGATATAAAAGCGGCGCCTCGATCTCGATTAGCGAATTTTTATATCCGCTCCTTCAGGGCTACGACAGCGTCGCGATGAAGTGCGATATCGAGATGGGCGGTACGGATCAGAAATTTAACCTTCTGATGGGGCGAACCTTGCAGCGAGTTTACAACGTCGGCAAAGAACAAGCCGTCATAATGATGCCGCTTTTAGAGGGGCTTGACGGCGTAAATAAAATGAGCAAGAGCCTAGGAAACTACATCGGCGTGACCGACGAGCCAAACGATATGTTTGCTAAAGTTTTAAGCGTGAGCGATGAGCTGATGTGGCGCTGGTACGAGCTTCTTAGCGAAAAAAGCACGGAAGAAATCGCAAATTTAAAAGCGGACGTAGCTAGCGGCAAAGCTCATCCAAAGGCCGTAAAAGAGGCGCTCGCGCTAGAAATCACGGCTAGATATAACGGAGAAGCCGCGGCAAAAGAGGCGAAGGCCGAATTTGACCGCGTACACTCGCAAAATTTGATCCCGACCGAGATGGACGAGTTTGAGCTCTCGGCTCCTGTTTGGATCGTGCAGGCGCTCACTCACTGCGGACTATGCGCTAGCAGCTCTCAGGCGCGCCGAGACATCGCGGCAAACGCCGTCAGCCTAAATCAAGAAAAGATCGCCGACGAGCAGCTAAAGCTGGACGCTGGCGAATACGTCTTGCAGGTCGGCAAGCGTAAATTTGCAAAACTAAAGGTAACCTGATGCAACCCGTAAAAATCGGAAAATACGATATAAAATACCCGATAATCCAAGGCGGAATGGGGCTTGGTATCAGTTGGGATAGGCTCGCCGGAAACGTCAGCCTAGAAGGCGGTCTGGGAGTCATAAGCTCGGTAGGAACTGGCTACTACGAAGGGCGAAAATACATCACCAAAGAGCTAAACGCCAAGCCCTACGGCAGCGGAAATTTCTACTCGCGAGAGGGGCTAAAAGCCGTCATCGACAATGCGCGTAAAATTTGCGGAGACAGGCCTCTTGGGGTCAATATTTTGTACGCTAGCAACGACTACGAGCGTATCGTAAAAGACGCCTGCGATCACGGTATAAATGTAATCATCACGGGCGCTGGGCTACCGACGAATTTGCCCGAATTTACTGTAGACTACCCAGACGTGGCTTTGGTGCCTATCGTATCCTCGGCAAAAGCGCTAAAAATCATCTGCAAACGCTGGCAGGGGCGCTACGGTAGGCTTCCGGACGCTGTGGTGCTCGAGGGGCCTCTTAGCGGCGGGCACCAGGGATTTACCTACGAGCAGTGCATCGATCCCGCATACAGCCTGGAAAATTTGATAACGCCAGTTAGCGAAGAGATAAAGCAGTGGGGCGATTTTCCATTATTTGCCGCGGGCGGCATTTGGGATAAAAACGACATCGAGAAGGCGATTTCGCTAGGGGCAAATGGCGTACAGATGGGTACTCGCTTTATCGGTACGCACGAGTGCGACGCTAGCGAGGAGTTTAAGCAAGTGTTGCTAGCGGCCAAAAAAGAGGACATCGAGCTAATCAAAAGCCCGGTAGGCTACCCTGCGCGCGGAGTTAGGACGAATTTAATAAACCTAGTCGATAAGCGCCAAGGACCTAAAATCAGCTGCGTAAGCAACTGTGTAAGCCCGTGCCAGCGTGGCAAAGAAGCCAAAGAGGTAGGATACTGTATCGCAGACCGTCTTTACGACGCATTCGCGGGACGAAAGGACACGGGGCTATTTTTCACGGGCGCAAACGGCTACAGGCTAAACGAGATAATAAGCGTGAAAGAACTATTTGAAAAACTGATAAATGGCGAAGATAATTAGAAAAATTTTTGTAATTTTATTTTTATTGGCGGCGGCGTTTGCGAACGACGGCTTTTTTGATAAATTCGACCGCGAATTTGACGGCGCAAATAGCAAGAAAAAGACGGAATTCCATCAAGAACTGCGCGTGCTGTACGTTAGATCCATCATGCATAACGACAAGGAGCTAACCGCAAAGTCGCTGCAGCGTCTGATAAAAAGCGCAAAAGCTCTGGGGCTAGATACGAAGTCGTACGAAAAAGAGCTAAAAGGCCTGCCGCAGCCAAAAGCCGCGCCTACTCCTAAAAAAGAAAAAGAGACGCCAAAGCCTAAGCAACCAGAACCAAAAGATCAAAAAGAGGCCAAACAAAAGCCCGCCG
>CALISV010000060.1 GCA_938041615.1 uncultured Campylobacter sp.
GGCATGCGCGCGCGGTTGATTTCCTTATAAAAAAGGGGTTTGTTTTCTAAAAAATATTCTAGTTTCATTAAATTTTAGGCATCACCTGATCTCTGCCGTTTTGCTTGGCTTCATAAAGCATCTTATCCGAGGCCTCAAGCGCCGCCGCAGAGCTTTGATACGCGCTACGTACGGCCGCGCCGCAGCTAATCGTAACGCTAATACGCTCTTCTTTATATAAAAATTTCGAGTTTTTAAGCGTAGTTCTAACTCTACTAGCAAATTCCACGCTTTGCTCTAAACTTAAGCCCGGTAGCAAAACGACAAACTCCTCGCCGCCGTACCTGCTGACGATATCCTCTTTTCGCGAGGCTTTTAATAGCGTTTTGGCTACGCTAGCTATTACGGTATCGCCCGCATCGTGGCCGTACGCGTCGTTTATCTTTTTAAAATGGTCTATATCAAAAAAACATACGCAGTAGTCAAGTCCGTTTTTTTGATATTCGTTTTCAAATCTCTCTAGCTCCTCGACAAACGCTTTTCTCGTCGCGGTTTTGGTTAAAAAATCCTCTCTGCTCTGTGCTTTTGCATCTTCTAACTGGGTTTCAAGAGCGCTTATTTTTTCTTGTAGCTCTTTTATCGTTAGCTGATCGCTCATCATCTGCTCGCCTAGTTGCCTGATCTCGCCATCAAGCATATCCGCGATACCAAGCATCTTATCTCTGATACCCTCAAAGCTATCTTCGTTTAAATTTATCGAATTTAGATCGTTTTTGATAAACTGCATCTGGCTCGAGCTCTTAGAAGAACTGCTGATTAGGCTTGCTATTTGCTCGTTTATGCCATCCAAAACTTTATCTAGCGATCCGACTTTCGTAGAAACCTCGGCCCTATCAAGCTCGATACGCTTTTTGGTCAAATTTTCTATATTTTTTCTAACCGAGAAATCTTCTAAAAGCTTTGGATCGCTTTTTAAAATTTTATTTACTTTTTCTATCTCGCCGTCGATTTTATCGGTAATAGAAGGTCTTAGCATATCCGATACGAGCGGAACTAGTTTTTCGCAAGCCTGCTCTTTCGTCAAAACATCCTCAAGCTCAGCAACGATATCTTTTAAGTCGCTAAAATTTTTAACGCCGTAAACGCCCAATCTTTTCAAAAAACTATCGTCGTAATCGGTCAAAAAATCGAACCATTTATCTTTTATTCTATCTATAGCTTGCGCATCTAGTCTTCTATTTAGAGCTTCGGAGCTAGCTTCGGCTAAATTTTTAGCATTTTTATTATGTAGTGAAGCTACGGCCTGAAAAACCTTTTTATTCATAGCCACAAGAGCATTTATTAACTTTGGATATTCGGCTAGGCCGGGCGAATTTAGCCTAGCCGCCATAAAAGCAAAAAGCTCGTCCAAGTTTCTTACGTTTTTTTGTTTTAGCTGCGCCTTAAGCTCGTCGTTTAGGCGAGCCGAGTATTTTTCAAGCTTCTGGCAATCAGGCACTATTACGCCGTTTTTTTTCGCTATCTCGCAAAAAACCTCGGCGTAGTTATCC
>CALISV010000061.1 GCA_938041615.1 uncultured Campylobacter sp.
CAAATTTTAAATTTGCATTTTCAAGGTGCGGGTCTTGGCAACCCAAATTTGCAAATTTGAACGTAAAACGATAAGGCGAAGTATTTTTGTTCTAGACGAGGCGCTTTTAAATTTGGCGACGGGAGTTACCATATAGGTAATGACCGAGCCAAATTTAAAAGCCTCTGCTTGCAGTTGCGACCGCGAGGAAAGCAAAGCGAAGTATAGAGCAAAAAGACAAGCCGCCGCTTAAGTTTTAAAAACTAGAATGGAAGCTAACAAACACCGCCCTCCCCGGCGCACGCACCACCGGGTTCGGATCTAGCACCCCTACGTGCTCGCCGCTGATAAACTCGGCGTAATCTTTATCAAATATATTCGTCACGCCCAGCCTCACGCCCCAGCTGTTTTTAAACTCAAATCCGCCGTAAACGTCCATCGTCGTAAAGCTCTTGGTCGCTTCGCGCTTGTCGATGCCAAAGCCGGTGGTTTTATCAAAATCTCCCCTATTTTGCTTTGCTACGTAGCGCACTGCGGTTCCGATATTGTAGCTGCCAAAGCTCGAGTAGTCTTTGTAATCAAAGGCCAAATTTGCCTCAAACGGGCGGATCTGATAGAGCGGTCTGCCGTCGGTTTTGTTTTGTCCGTAGTTGTAAAATAACGAAGTTTTTAGCCCGAAATTTCGCGCGAAATTATACTCGCCGCGCAAATTTACGCTGTAAATCCTAGCGTCGACGTTGCGCGTGATGACGGCGTTTTTATTCATCGGCGCGGCCGCGGTAGAGTGGCGGCGATCGTAGATAACCAGGTCCTGCGCATCGTCTGCGATAAAGTGTCCGCCCACGCTAAAGCTATCCTCGCCCTGGCGCGAACTCATGTATTCTTTATAAAATTCGCTCTTGTAAGTAAAGCCCAAATTTACGCGGTTGTGACGCTCGGGCTTTAGCAGCGGGTTGCTCACCCAGCCGTTATCCATCGGACCGTAAAGCGTGTTAAATCGCTCCATATTGCCAGGTATGCGCTGCAAGCTCTCAAGCGCCGCGTAGTAGCTATCCAGCTCGTTTGGCGTGAAATCGTATTTTAGACTGGCGCTTAGGCCGTCTTGCTTGACGCTACCGTCAAAATCATATCCGTAAACGCTGCGGATAAGCCCTTTTACCGTCCTAAGCGGCGCGGCGGGCGCAAAATACGGCTCGTTTAATCCCTTTAAATTTGACTTCATCCAGTCGTAGTTTAGCGCAAGGCTAAGCTTGTGAGCGTCGCTAAATTTATAGCTCAGCGTATCAAAAATCCTCGTTCGCTTATTTGTCACATCAGCAAACCTATAGCCGTTAAAAACCCAGCCGCCGGGCTGTTTTAGATACCTTTTGCCCTCGTGATTATCGTGCTGATAGCTGATGCCTGCTAGATTGTGAAAATCGCCAAAATCCGCGTCGTATTTTAGCTCGGCATCCACGATTTTTCTATCCAGTTCGACCTTGACCGTTGGCGACGTGCTTCTTAGACGATAGTTGTCGGCGTTTCTGCTCACGTCGCGCAGCATCAGCTCGAAATTTAGCGTATTTGATAGATCCTCCGCGCCGATGCGAGCGTTAAATTTACCGACGTATCGCTCGGTTTTAACGGCATCCATGAGATGGTGAGGCTGCTTGTCGTCGTCAATGTTATCGTGCACGAGCGTAAATCTAAACTCGCTTAGCTCGCTAGGCACGAAACCCACGACCGCGCTTTGCCCCTGCCTGGCGTAGCCGTAGTTCCACTCTCTACCGCCGCCGTCTTTGTAGCGGTTGGCTTTAGAGAAATTTGCGTTTAAAATCGTATAGAAATTTGCACCGCGGTATTTAAAAAGTCCCGAGCTGTAAAACGTCCTGCCGTAAAATCCGCCTGCAACGTGAAATTTATCCATAGAATTATCAAGTAAATCCGTCACGAAAAAATAATCATCCCTTGGCGCGTGGTCAAATTGATTTTCAGGAAACGCGCTTTGAGCGACGTTTGGCGTATATGGCGGCGGAGGCGTAAAATCCTTTATCGGATTTATGACGTCAGGATTTGCGCCATTTGCGAGCAGCGCCGTCGCAGCTGCAGCCAGACTGATAGCTAATCTCATTTAGTATCCTTTATGATAATTTTGATTTTTTGTATCATAATTATATAAAAAAATGTTTGAATATTTCTTGATTTTCATTAAGATAAGATTTATAAATTTCGCGCGGTTTGGTTTGTAGAAGGCAACAAATTTGACGCTAGCGAAGTTAAATTTGATAAACGTAAATTTTAGGCACCAAGACCTGCGCCTTTAAGATGCTAAATTTGATTTGATTAAATTTGGCGTTATGTATTAAATTTAATCTTTCTTG